>CAYNJD010000016.1:0-7931 GCA_964397355.1 uncultured Mycobacterium sp.
CGCCAGCCTTCCAGGATCTTCGAGCCGCAGGTGGTGGGCGCGTCCACGGTGGTGAACACGTCCTTGAGCGCCAGCGGCACGCCGGCCAGCGCCGAGGGCAGCGTTTCGCCGGCGGCGCGGGCGGCGTCCACGGCGGTCGCCGCGGCCAGCGCTTCGTCGGAGCCGACGTGCAGGAAGGCGCCGTAGCGGTCGTCGGTGGCCGCTATCTGGTCCAGGTGGGCCCGGGTGACCTCCACCGAGGACACCTCGCCGGTGGCGATCGCGGCTGCCAACGTGGCCGCATCGGAGCGGATCAGTTCGCTCACTGGCTCTCCCCCAGGATCTGCGGGACGGCGAAGCGGTCCTCGGCGGCGCGCGGTGCGGCGGCCAGCGCCTCGGCCTGGGTCAGTCCGGCGACGATCTCGTCGGGCCGGGTGACGTTGACGTCCTTGAGCGGGTTGTCGGTCGCCTCGACTCCGGTGACATCGACGGCTTGGATGGTGCTGACGTGGGTCAGGATCGCGTCGAGCTGGCCGGCGAAGCTGTCGAGTTCGGCGTCGGTCAGCGCCAGCCGGGCCAGCCTGGCCAGGTGCGCGACGTCGTCACGGGAGATCTGGGGCACGGCCGCTTAGCCTAGTCGGGCTGTGAAACAGTATTCGCCGTGCCTTCGTATCTGCTGCGCGTCGAGCTCGACGACCGCCCCGGCAGCCTCGGCTCGCTGGCGGTGGCGCTGGGCTCGGTGGGCGCCGACATCTTGTCGCTGGACGTCGTCGAGCGCGGCAGCGGAGCGGCGATCGACGATCTGGTGGTCGAGTTGCCGCACGGGTCGATGCCCGATGTGCTGATCACCGCCGCCGAGCGGCTCAACGGGATCCGGGTGCACAGTGTGCGCCCGCACACCGGCCGGCTCGACGCCCACCGCGAACTCGAGCTCATCGACCACGTGGCGGCGGCGGGCGGCCGGCAGGCCAAGCTGCAGAAGCTCGCCGACGAGGCCCCCCGGGTGCTGCGGGTCAGCTGGTGCGCGGTGCTGCGCGCCGAAGGGTCTGACGGCGGGTTTCGCCGGCTGGCCGGCAGCCCGGGCACTCCCGAAACCGCGGTCGTCTCGGTGCCGTGGCTGCCGATCGAGCGCGCCACCGTCCTGGACAACACCGCCGACTGGGTACCGGCGGTGTGGCGGGACATGGACACCGCGCTGCTCGCCGCGCCGTTGGGCGACCCGCACACCGCGATCGTGCTGGGCCGCACCGGCGGTCCAGCGTTCCTGCCGGCCGAGGTGGTTCGGCTGGGGTATCTGGCCGGGATCGTGGCGACGCTGCTGCGCTGAGTCGTCGCGGTAGCCCGCCGGGGTTATTCGCTGTTGTCGCCTGATGCGTTGGAATTGCCCAGCACCTCCTGCAGCCGCTCCAGCGGCTCGCCCCGTTCCGGATCGAGGCGGTGATCGGGCTGGGCCACCCGCTGGTCGTTGGCGGTCGGCAGCCGGTCGGCGTCCACATCGTTGAGCGGGCCGGGTTCCGCCGGGCCTTCGGCCGGGCTGCCGGGGCCGAATACCGGTCCGCCGCCCGGCGGGGCCGGGGCGTCGGGGTCCGGACGTGGCGGCCGCGACGGCGGGGGTGACGGTGCAGTGGTCTCCTGCCCACCGAGCTCCGGCAGCGGCGGTCCCGATGTCGGGGTCAGTGATTCGGTGGGCGGGGGCGCCGCGGTGGGCGTCGGCGGCGGTGCCGGTGGTGGGGAGGGCGGCAGATGCAGGGCATTGATCTTGTCCTGGAGTCGTGCTTCGGTTTCCTCGCGGATCTTTCGACGATCCTCGTTCGGATCGGTGTTGTCGTGGAAGCAGCCATCCGGGGCGGCCTGCACGACCGTCAACGCGCCGCGGTATTGCTGTTCGGCCGCTTCGATATCGGCGTCACGCGCCGCGAGGTCCCCCCGGGTTTCTCGGACCAGTTCCAGGTTCACCCGCACCGGACACGACTGTGACAGCTCGGTGCGTGAGAGTGCGACCGCGAATCGCTCGTCGGCCTCGGCGAGCCGGCCCTCGAGCACCCGCAAGTCACCTTCGGTGAACGGCAGGCGTTGCGGCTCGATGATGTTGAGCAGCCGCAGTCTTGACACGTCGTCGCGCAGCGCGACGATGTCATGGCGCTCGAAGGCGGTCACCGCGGAGTTGCCAACCATCACGACGGCAATCATCTTGGCCACCGCCAGCAGCGCCAGCAGCGCTATCGGCGCGGTGCACAGGATCAGTCGGCGCCGCAGCCGGACTCGCGACGGTCCGGCCGAAAACCAGCCGCGCAACACCGCAGCCGTCCTGCGGCCGGCCGCGCTCAGCACGTCGCGCGAGTTCACCGCGTCACATCCTGTCGCACCAGCAGGCTGCGTCGAAAGTCGCGGATACTCAGCCCGATCTCGACCAACACCAGCGCGGCCGCTAAAAGCGTGAAAACCCAATATAGTTCGGTGCGCTCAACCAGCCTGGAGGCCACCACGACACTGTCATCGCCGGGCTCGGCGGCTTGACGCAGTGCCGGGAGGACCGCTGTGATGCCCTGTCCGCTCTCTCGGTGGAAGTACGGCACCTCAAGGGTGTCGGCGATCGTACGCAATCGCGGTTCGGCGATCGCGGAGTTCAGTGATGCGCCGGTGGCCGGGTCGCTCATGTAGACCAGGTTCCCGTTCATCCAGCCCTGCGGGATCGGCCCGCCTTCGGTGGTGCCGTACCCCAGTACGGCGCCGCCGGCAACCTTGACACCCGCGACGGTGAAGTCGTCCTGTGGGGCGCGGGATCCCCCGGCGCCCACCCCGAAATAGAACACCACGTTCTGCGAACCCCGGTGCTGCTGCACAGCCAGTTGCAGCTTTTCGTGTAGCAGGTCTCCGGCGGCGCCCGCGTCGACGGTGTACATCGCGTCCGAAGCGACCAGGATGTACGGCGACATGCCTGCGATCATCGGTTTGAGCGCCCAGTGGTCATCCGACAACGCCCAGTCGACGGTCGGTTTGGACGCGAACGAGATCACCGAGAAGCGTGCTCGCGGATACTGTTCGATGAGCGAGCCGATATCCTCGCGGATGCCCGACATCCGTGAGCGGTGCTCACCGTAGTCTTCGACGCGGGTATCCACCGAGCGGTCCACCACCAGAAACACGTTCAGGTTCGAACTGGTGACCGGTGTGGCACTGGCCTGCTCGGACGAGCGGGTCTTTCCCGGCTCGAGGCCGGGCCGGAACGCGGCCATCACCAGCAGCAGCACCGCCAGTGTCAGTCCGCACCAGCGGAGTACGACCGGCCGGTAGCGGCCGGAACCGGTATGGGTGAGTACCCGATACAGCGCCACCATCCGGATCAGCAACAGCAATATGCCCAAGCCGATCAATACGGCGGGGCTGAGCACCGGGTCGAACCTCATCGCCGCAACACCGCCAATGAGATGCACAGCAGCAGTGACACGACCACCGCCACGCCCAACGGCACGTTGGGGTAGTCCCAGGTACGACTGGACACCATGACACCGTTGGGCAGCACCACGTTCGGTGGGTTGGCCCGGATCTGATCCAAGGCGGCTGCCAGCGTCGGCTCGGTCCCGTCGGAACCTGCGGTAGCGGTTCCTGCCGGGTTGTACGGGAAGAACTTCCCGTCGGTCGCCCCGGCGATCGCATCCAGGGTGTCGCTGCCTTGTTCGGACCACTGCAGCACGTCGGACCGTGACAACACGTTGATCTGGATACCGGCCCGGGCGGCCATGTCCTTGATGTGCTGCTCGGAGAACAGCGACTTGCGTTTGTCGTCGGGTGCATGCAGGGCACTGAACCCCAGATAGACGATCGACCGCCGGCGGGTGCTGCGGTCCTCGAACGACGGGAAGCCCGTCATGCACAACGCCAGGATGTCTTCGACGCTGCGCACATAGTCCAGGTACTCCACCGTTCGGGAGAACTCCCCGATACCGGTGCGCAGGTCGGCCAGCTGGGTGTCGCTCAGCTTCTTTCCGGCGTTCAGATCTCGCTGCAGCCCGGCGAGCGCCGCGAATCGCTCGAAGCGGTCGGCGGCCAGCTCATGGTCGCGGGTCAGCGGCACGACCCGCAGGCTCGGCGAGGTCAGACCGATGCGCTGAGCATCGAAAGTCCGTGCTTGCCGTGCGAAATAGTTCAAGAATCCGGCGGTGGTGGGGTCGGTCACCGGCTCTCCCACGCACAGCATGATGTCCTCTGGATGCAGTGATTCGAAATTACGTGTCGCCGAAGAGAATCCGACCGGACGCGCACTGGTCAACAGTGCGGTGCAGAAAACAATCAGCAGCAGCACCCCGGAGATGAGCGCGGAAACGAGGCGGGTCCGCTCAACCCGGGCGTACTCGGGAAGCCGAGTCAGCCTGTCCACGTGGGCCAACGGTCGTAGTATCCGGCGCGCCTGCGGCATCGGCCACAACACCGCGACCGCGATGACCGCGACCAGGCAGATGAACCCGGCCACCGCCACGCCCAGCCATTTCAGGTCCATGACCGGATCAACTCCTCCACCGAGCGGCTCAGTTGATCGATATCGGCGGCCGGATCGGTGTTGAACTGCACATCGTTGAGTGCGGCCACCACCGGTGCCGCGGGCGCCAGCACACCGGCGGCGATGTCGTCGAGGTGCTGGTATTGGGCCCGTTGCCCGGTGGCGATGTGCAGGAAACTGCGCAGCGTTCTGCTCAGCGCCGCGCCGGCCTGGGCCGGCGACAGTCGGCCCTCCCGATGGCGGGCACGGATATCAGCGACGCTGGCAGCGAACCGGCGCCGGACCCACCAGCCGTGCAGCACCCGGACTCCGGGCATTCCACGCAACCGGTCAGCGGGCATCGTCCACACCAGCACGGCGGCATACCACCCGATCACCATGGCAAGTAGCAGCCCCGAGACCACCAGCCACCACGGCGAGTAAGGCTCGGGCCCGCTCAGGTAGCGCAACAGCTCGTCAGGCACGGTCGAATGCCTCTGCCATCGTCACGATCCCAGCTCGGATCTCGGTGCTGGCGCCGATTTTCGTATGGACTACCCGGTGGGAGGTCAAGAACTGTTCGAGTTGGGCCGCCCGTGCCTGCTCGGCTCGCCGGTACGCGTCGATGACGCGGGGGCCCAGGGCCGCGCCGCTCGGAATGTAACCACCGGTGGCGACGTCATACGCCTCATGTTCGCCTGCGGCGGACCCGACGGCAGGCATGTCAGAGATCATCGCCCACATCACATCGTGCCGGCCGCACAGTTGTTTGAGTGCAGTGTCGAGGTCCTCGCTCACGTCGGGTTCGTCGGAGACCACGACGATCAGCATTCGGCGGCGATAACCGGTTGCCGCATAAGTCAACTGGTCGACGATATTGCTCGCGCCGGGGCGGGCCAGGCTGTGGACGTAGAACAGGCTCAGCAGGTTCTCGATATGGGTCTCCCCCCGCCTGCCGCGGACGTTGACCGACCCGCGAGCGTCACCGTAGACCATGCCGATCTCATCGGCGCGACCGACCGTGATCAACCCGATCGCACCCAGCACGTTGACGGCAACGTCACGTTTGAACTCTCCACCGGACGCCAGCGCGGACATGTTGCGGCCCGCGTCGACGATCAGCAGGATCTTGTGGTGTTTTTCGGAGACGAAGCGTTTGATGAGCACCGTCCCGGACCGCGCGGTTGCCTTCCAGTCGATGTCGCGCACGTCGTCGCCGGCCACATAGGGTCGCAGGTCGTCGAATTCCAGGCTGCGGGTGTGCAACAACGCATACCGGCCCCCCTCCAGCAATCCCCGGTTGTCGGTGCCGAAGTATGTCTTTGCCCGGTTGAGAAGCTTTCCCATCGCCGGATCAGGGCACGCGAACCGATTGCAGCACGGCGTCGACGACGATCTCGGGTGTCACGTTCGCGCCGGCCGCCTCGAAGCCGAGGATCAGCCGGTGCCGCAGCACCCGGTGGGCGAGTTGTTTCAGGTCGTCGGGCACGACATGGTTCCGGCCGGAGAGCACCGCCAGCGCGCGGGCGGATTTGCAGAAGGCGATCGTGGCGCGGGGGCTCGCGCCATATTCGATGAGCCGAGCCAACTGCGGCGGCAGGAACTGCTGCGGGCGGCGGGTCACATTCACCAGCTGGCTGGCATAGTGCACCAGCACCGGATCCATGTGCACGTTCTGGACCAAGGTTTGCAACCGGCGGACCTCGTCGAGGGTGACCACCGGCTTGGACTCGTGAACACGGTCATACACGCCGCCCTCGATGCGGAACATGACCTCGGCTTCCTGCTCCGGTGACGGGTAGCCGAGCACATCCTTGAGCATGAAGCGGTCGGTCTGGGCCTCCGAGAGCGGATAGGTCCCTTCCTGATCGACCGGGTTCTGCGTGGCGATCACCAGAAAGGGGTCCGGTATCGGGTAGTTACGGCCGGCGATGGTTGTCTGGCGCTCCTCCATCGCCTCCAGCATCGCGCTCTGCGTTTTCGCGCTGGACCGGTTGATCTCATCGAGGAGCACGATGTTGCTGTGCACCGGGCCCAGTTGGGTCGCAAACGAGTTGTTCGCCGCGTCGTAGATCTGAGTGCCGATGATGTCGCTGGGTAACAGATCGGGGGTGCACTGAATACGTCGGAATCCACCGTCGATCGCCTCGGCGATCACCCGGGCAGCGGTGGTCTTCGCCAGTCCGGGCACACTCTCCAACAGGATGTGCCCGCCGGTGAGCAGACCGATCAGCAGTGTTTGACGCAGATTGTCCTGGCCGACCACCTTGGTGGCGAACGCATTCGACACCGCCGCGATGATGCGGTGCGCCTCCTGCATGTCGCGCTGGTCGGGTTGCACCCGGGTGCGGGCTGTTGTCATGTCAGCCTTTCACTGTTGGTCGACCGCTTAACCGCGTAGTTCGATTCCGGGCGGGTTCTTGGCCATGTCGGCAACGCCGCTGATGAAGGTGCTGACCTTTCCGCTCACCGCGCCGCCGCCGGGAGATTTCGCATTCAACGGCCACTCGACTTCACCCATGAACCGGGCCGTCATGTCGAACCGGTTGAACATCTGGATTTTGACCGGCTCCAGGTCGGGCATCCCCCAGTCGACCGTGTTCTCCGCGGCGTCATAGCGACTCACGCCTTGGGGGCAGCCTTCGGGTGCCAGCGCGTGCGATTGCGTGCACTTGGCGACCGCGTCCTTGATCGAGTCCCGCAGCGCTTGTTCGCCCTTGTCGCTGAGCCCGATATCGACGTTGAGCAGGCTGAACGAGGCGTAGCCGAACCCGTTGAGCAGCATCGGTTGCGAGCTGACCTTCAAGTGGGGGTTGCTGCTGCCCACGTCCAGCCAGCCGGGAAAAACGTATGCGGCGCTTTCGCCGACGCCCTTGCCGAACAAGGTCACGGTTTTGAGGGCCGCGTCCCGGCCACTGCGGCTCAGATCGATCTTGATGGCGGCGTGGTCGAGCTTCCACCGGCCACCGGACTTCTTCATCGTCACGGTGTCGTCGGACACCGTGGTGCCGAACATGGCCGATACATGGACCCTGGAGACCCCGAACGATCCCGCGGAACTCGAGTCGTCGCCGAGAATCTTGATGCCGGTGATCGGCATGTGGTCGATCTGCTTCTTGAGGATCTCGTCGGTGAGGAACTCCCTCGATCCTGGCTGGTCGTCGCTGTAGGACAGCGCCGCCTCGGCGTCACCTCGCGCCAGCGCTTCCAGGTACGCCTGCATCGTCTCACCGGCGGTGCGCGTCTTGCCGCCGTGACCGCCACTGCCGGCCAGTGCGATCACCGCGATGACCACCACGACCACCAAAACGGCGCCGCCGGCGACCAACGTGATTATCAGTGGTTTGCGGTTGCGCTGGGGTGGATGCATCGGGGGCGGACCGCCGGGCCACGGCGGCGGCTGCCCCGGCGCCATCCAGGGCTGCTGACCGGGCCCGGGCTGTTGCCGGCCCATCGGGGGCGGGCCGCCGATCGG
>CAYNJD010000016.1:8031-21991 GCA_964397355.1 uncultured Mycobacterium sp.
CCGATCGGATTAGGACCGCTGACCGGATTCGGGCCACCGATCGGATTCGGGCCGCCGTAACCGCCCGGACCGGTGGTCACCGCACACCCCGATGGGCCGTGGTGCTCAACTTCAGCTCCCCCGTGTCGTCGGCTGGCCCCGGCAATGACCGTTGTGGACCCCTGCAGTGTTGGCGAACGCCGGCAAAAGTGTAACCGGCACCGGTACGCCGCGTGTTCACCCCGGAAATGACTCAGCGGTCGTCGGTCGGCCCCTCGGCCAGCAACCGCTCGAAGCCCTCCTCGTCGAGGATCGGCACCCCGAGCTCGACGGCCCTGTCGTACTTCGACCCCGGTGCGTCCCCGGCGACGACGTAGGCGGTCTTCTTCGACACCGAACCGGCCGCGCGGCCGCCGCGGGCGATGATGGCCTCCTTGGCCTGATCGCGGGAGAACCCGTTCAACGACCCGGTGACCACGATGCTCAGCCCCTCGCATGTGCGCTGGATGCTCGCGTCGCGCTCGTCGGCCATCCGCACCCCCGCGGCCCGCCACTTGTCGACGATCGCGCGGTGCCAGTCGACGTCGAACCATTCGGTGACGGCGGCGGCGATGGTGGGACCCACGCCCTCGACGGCCGCCAGCTGTTCGGTGGATGCCTCGGTGATGGCGTCCAGGCTGCCGAATTCGGTGGCCAGCGCCCGGGCCGCGGTCGGTCCGACGTGACGGATCGACAGCGCCACCAACACCCGCCACAGCGGTTGGGACTTGGCTTTGTCGAGGTTGGCCAGCAGTTGCCGGCCGTTCTTGGACAGCGTGCCGCCTTTGGTGGTGAACAGCTCGGTGCGCAGCAGATCGTCTTCGGTCAGTGTGAACAGGTCGCCCTCGTCGGCGATGACGCCGGCGCCCAGCAGTGCGGTCGCCGCCTCATAGCCCAGGGCTTCGATGTCGAAGGCGCCGCGGCCGGCGACGTGGAACACCCGCTCGCGCAGCTGCGCCGGGCAGTAGCGGGAGTTGGGGCAGCGGATGTCGACGTCGGCCTCCTTGGCCGGCGCCAGCTCGGTACCGCACTCGGGACATGTTGTGGGCATGACGAATTCGCGCTCGCTACCGTCGCGCAGGTCGACGACGGGCCCGAGCACCTCGGGAATGACGTCACCGGCCTTGCGGATCATCACGGTGTCTCCGATCAGCACGCCTTTGCGTTTGACCTCCGATGCGTTGTGCAGCGTGGCCAGCGCGACGGTGGAGCCGGCGACCTTGACCGGGGTCATGTGGGCGAACGGGGTGACGCGACCGGTACGGCCGATGCTGACCCGGATGTCGAGCAGCGTGGTCTGCGCCTCCTCCGGAGGGTATTTGTAGGCCACCGCCCAGCGCGGCACCCGTGAGGTGGCGCCGAGCCGGCGCTGTAACGCGCGATCGTCGACTTTGACCACCACACCGTCGATTTCGTGTTCGACGGCGTGGCGGTGCTCGCCCCAGTAGCTGATCTTGTCGGCGACCGCGGCCATGCCTTCGACGCGGGTGGTGTGGGCGGAGACCGGTAGCCCCCAGGCCTTCATGGCGGTGTAGGCGTCGTGCAGGGTGGCGGGGTTGAATCCTTCGGCGTAGCCGAGGCCGTGGCAGACCATCCGCAGGTTGCGCCGGGCGGTCACAGCCGGGTTCTTCTGCCGCAGTGACCCGGCCGCGCTGTTGCGGGGGTTGGCGAACGGCGGCTTGCCCTCGGCGACCAGCCCGGCGTTGAGCGTCTCGAAGTCCTCCAGCCGGAAGTACACCTCGCCGCGCACCTCCAACACCGGAGGGATCGGGAATTCACTGGCAGCGGTGAGGAATTCGGGGATATTGGCGATGGTGCGGGCGTTGAGCGTGACGTCCTCACCGACCCGGCCGTCGCCGCGGGTGGCCCCGCTGGTCAAGCGGCCGTCGCGATACACCAGTCCGAGCGCCACCCCGTCGACCTTGAGCTCGCACAGATAGGTGGTGTCGCCGCCGATCTCACCGGCAACCCGGCCCGCCCAGGCCGTCAGTTCGTCGGGTGAGAACACGTCTTCCAGCGACAGCATCCGCTCCAGGTGCTCGGCCGGCGCGAAGTCGGTGGTGAACCCGGCACCGCCGACCAGCTGGGTGGGCGAATCGGCCGCGCGCAGCTCCGGGTGGGCCTCCTCGAGGGCCAGCAGCGCCTTGAACAGCTCGTCGAACTCGGCGTCGGAGACGATCGGCGCGTCCTTGACGTAGTAGCGGAACTGGTGTTCGCGCACCTCCTCGGCCAGGTCGTGCCACTGCCGCCGGATCTCGGGGCTGACGCTGTCCTGCTCTGGGCTCACTCCCGCAGGTTATCTGCTGGGTAACCTGACGGCATGCCGCACCCGATCATGTTCCGCGACGACGACCCGGGTTTGGCCGAGCTGCGCCGCATCGCGCTGGGATTTCCCGAGGCGTTCGAGAAGATCTCCCATGGCCGGCCGGTGTTCTGCGCACCGAAGATGTTCGCCATCTACGGCGGCAACGCCAAGTCCGACGGCACGATGGTGCCCTACCCCCACTCGCTACTGGTCAAGGTCGACGAGTCCGAGCGGCGCGCCCTGGAGCAGGACACCCGGTTCTTCTATCCGATGTACCTGGGCCCGTCCGGTTGGCTGGGCTTGGATTTCGGTGCGGCTCCGGTGGATTGGGACGAGATCGGTGAACTCGTCGACGCGTCGTTTCGGCTGATCGCGTCGTCGCGGCTGATCCGCCGGCTCGACGGGCTATGAGCCGTCCTCAACGTGCGCACGCAACCGGTCGATGGTGGCGTCCCAGCGCCGTGACAACACCGCGAGATAGTCACCGGCTTCGGCCAGCGGCCGGGTTCTCACCTCCCAGATGCGTTCCCGGCCGCGGCGGGTACTGGCGACCAGGCCGACCGCCTCCAGCAGTTGCAGGTGCTTTGTGGTCGCCTGACGTGTTACCGGGACCACCTGGGCGACTTGGGATGTCGAGCATGGGCCGCCCTCGCAGAGCCGGTTGACGATCAGCAACCGGTTCGGGTCTCCGAGCGCCCCGAAAACCGGGGCCGTCACGTCGGCTGACCCAGCGCCAGATACTTGCGCAGCAACTCGGTCTGGTGCGCCCAACCGCCGGAGTTCGCCTCGAATGCACTGGACCGCCGGTCGGCCGGCAGCGCGTCGAAGCCGCTCTCGACAATGGTGAGCCGCACCCCGTCGGGCACTTCGGCGAGGGTGAACTCCACCAGCGTGGTCGGCTCGTCCTCGGCATCCTCCTCACCGGCGCAGGGATGCCAACGGTAGGCGAATCGCCGGCGCGGTTCGACCGCGACGATCTGCCAGGTCGTGCGGGTACCGGCGTGCGGCTCCTGCAGGCGGGCGACCTCCTCATCGACGGCGGTCGGTGTGATCGTCGCCGTCACCGAGGCGCCCGCAACGAAGGGGCCCTCGATCCGAACGCCGAACCACTGCCCGAACTCCGCCGAGTCGCTGATCGCCTGCCACACCCGCTCCAACGAGGCCCGCAACACGACCTGCTTCTCGATCCGATCCGTACTCATACGCAACCTCCTGGTTGCGTCTCACTACATCAGAGGTTCGGTTGATGCGCAACCTTTTGGTTGCCCTATTTCACCGCTTCCGGATCCTCCGCCAGCGCCTCGCCCACCCGCCGGGCCAGCCCGAGCGCGGTGCGCGCCCACTCGGTCGTCGCACCGGCCATCCCGCAGACCGGGCTGATGCCGATGCGCTCGGCCAGCACCGAACGCGGAAAACCGATCCGGTCGGTGAGCGCGGCCGCTGCGGCGGCGAATTCCTCCACCGAGAGGCGCCGCGCCGGCGCGACCGCCGGGATCAGCCCCAGCACCACCGTGCGGCCCGATTCCAGGAAGGCGCCGAGGTGGTCGTAGTCGGCCGGATCCAACGCGGTGCAGTCCAGCGACAGCGCGGCGATACCACTGCGCTGCAACACGTTCCACGGCAACTCCGTTGCACAGCTGTGCACCATGACTTCACCGCCGACCGTCTCGGCGCAGCCGTCGAGCAGCGCGGTGGCCACCGCTTCGTCGATCGCGGGCACCGGGGTCAGCGTGGTGACCCCGGCCAGCCGGCCGGCCACCGCGGCGGTCAGCGACGGCTCGTCGAGTTGCACGACCACCGGGGTGTCGAGCCGCCGGGCCAGCTCGGCCCGATGCGTCCTGAGCCCCTCGGCCAGCGACGCGGCCAGGTCGCGCACCGCGCCCGGGTCGGTGATCGCCCGATGGCCTCCCGCCAACTCCAGCTCCGCGGCCAGCGTCAGCGGCCCCGGCGCCTGCACCTTGACCGGGTGCCCGCTGCCTCGCAGGCCGGCGACCTCCCATGCCTCTTCCAGGGCGTCGGTGTCCTCGGCCAGCAGGCTGACCGCGCGCCGGCTCACCGCGCCGGGCCGCGACGCCAGCCGGTAGCCGCGAGGAGCGGTGTCGATGGCGATGTCGACCAGCACCGCACCGGCGCGCCCGACCAGGTCGGCTCCCACCCCGCGGGCCGGCAATTCGACCAGATGAGCCAGGCTGCCGCCCAGCTCACCGACCACCACCTCCGCGGCGAGACGCGCGGAGGTGCCCGGCCACGACCCCACTGCGGTCCCGGTCGCGAAAGCACTCATCGGGCAACCGTATTGAAGGGGGTTTTCTGCTCGGCACGGCGGGCTAGCCTTCGATGGGTGAAGACGTCGCGACTGGTGTTCGTCTGCGCCGTGGCCGCGGCGGTGCTGGGCTGCACCCGGCTGGTCAGCGGGGCGGCGCTGCCACCGGCGGTGCAGCCGGTACCCGACGGCGTGGTCGACGTCGGCCGGATCATGCTCGAGACGTCGAGGATGCGCGGTATCACCGGCACCGGTGAGGAGCTCACGATCATCCCGACCATGGACTCGACCTACCCGGTCGACATCGACGAGCTCGCCGCCACCCTGCCGCCGCCGTGCCGGTTCATCTACGCCGAGACCGCGGTCTTCGGCACCGGGTTCACCCGGTTCCACAAGATCACCTACCAGTACCCGCCCCGGGGCGCGCTGATCTCCGAGGGTGCGGCCTCCTACCCCGACCCCGAGTCCGCCCGCCACGCCTTCGATGCCCTGGCGGCCACCGTCGCCGGGTGCGCCGACAGCCCCGCCGGCGCCCACCTGGTCGGCGACCAGACCGTCGACGAGTGGTCGCTGCACACCCGTCCCGGCGCCTGCGGCCGTGCCTACCTGCTCAAATCGGCGGTGCTGTTGGAGGTCACCCACTGCGGGTTCTCGGAGTCGGTCGCCGATCTGGTGGTGACGAACATGGCGGCCGGGGTTCCCGGTTAGCGGCGAATCATGCCCCGGTACCGGCGATCGTCGCGCTGGCGATCACCTCGTCGCCTTGCGCGTCCGGGCGGTAGCAGGCCAGCGTCTGGCCGCGGGCCACACCGCGCAGCGGCTCATGCAGCCGCACCCGCAGATCGTCGCCGACCAGCTCGGCCACCGCGGCCACGGCCTCACCGTGGGCGCGCACCTGCACCTCGCACTCGACGGGCCCGCGCCACGGGGTCCCGGAGGTGAACACCGGCGCCCGCCCCGTCAGCTCCACCACATCCAGGTCGGCGGCGGTCCCGACGGTGACGGTGGCGGTGGCGGCGTCGATGCCGGTCACATAGCGTGGCCGGCCGTCCGGGCCGGGGCCGGCGATGCCCAGTCCCTTGCGCTGGCCGATGGTGAAGCCGTGCACGCCGTCGTGTTCGGCCAGCACCGTCCCGCCCGCGTCCACCACGGCCCCGGGCCGCACCCCGATGTGGCTGCCCAGGAACGTGCGGGTGTCGCCGGTCGGGATGAAGCAGATGTCGTGGCTGTCGGGTTTGCCCGCCACCGCCAGGCCGCGTTCGGCGGCTTCGGCGCGAATCGCCGGCTTGGGGGTGTCCCCGACCGGGAAGGCGGCGTGGCGCAGTTGTTCGGCCGTCAGCACCGCCAACACGTAGGACTGGTCCTTGTCGGCGTCGACCGCGCGGCGCAGCCGGCCGTCGGCCAGCCGGGCGTAGTGGCCGGTGGCCACCATGTCGAAACCGAGCGCCACGGCGCGGGCGGCCACCGCGGCGAACTTGATCTTCTCGTTGCAGCGCACGCACGGGTTCGGGGTCTCACCGCGCGCGTAGGACTCGACGAAGTCGTCGATCACCTCTTCCTGGAACTGCTCGGAGAAGTCCCAGACGTAGAACGGGATACCCAGCACGTCGGCGACCCGGCGGGCGTCGTCGGAGTCCTCCCGCGAGCAGCAGCCGCGCGAGCCGGTGCGCAGCGTGCCCGGGTTGCGCGACAGCGCCAGGTGCACGCCGACCACGTCGTGCCCGGCGTCGACCATGCGGGCCGCGGCCACCGAGGAATCGACCCCGCCGCTCATCGCGGCGACGACCTTCACCGGGCCACCCTCATCGCGCTCGCCCCCGCAGCCGCCAGCATGGCGTGGCGGGCCCGGTCCACCGCGCCGGGCAGCACCGCCAGCACCGCGTCCACGTCGGCGTCGACGCTGGTGTGGCCCAACGACAGTCGCAGTGAACCCCGCGCGGCGACCGGGTCGGCGCCCATCGCGGTCAGCACGTGTGACGGCCGTGCCACCCCGGCAGTACAGGCCGAGCCGGTGGAGCACTCGATACCGTTGGCGTCCAACAACATCAGCAGCGAGTCGCCTTCACAGCCGGCGAAGGTGAAGTGTGCGTTACCGGGCAGCCGGTGGGTGCGCGAGCCGTTGACGCAGGTGTCGTCGATGCTCCCCAGTACCCCGTCGATGAGCCGGTCACGCAGCGCCGCCACCCGTTCGGCGGTGACCTCGCAGGACCCCACGGCGATCGTCAGCGCGGCGGCCATTCCGACCGCGCCGGCGACATCAGGTGTGCCGGAACGGATGTCACGTTCCTGGCCACCACCGTGGGTCAGCGGGACACATGTCACGTCGCGGCGCACCAGCAACGCACCGGCCCCGCAGGGGCCCCCGAACTTGTGGGCGGTCAACGTCAGCGCCGACAGTCCGCTGGCGGAGAAGTCGACCGGCAGCTGCCCGACGGCCTGCACCGCGTCGCAGTGCATCGGCACCCCGAACTCGGCGGCCACCGCGGCCAGTTCGGCGATCGGAAGCACGGTGCCGACCTCGTTGTTGGCCCACATCGCCGACACCAGCGCTACATCATCGGCACGGCCGGCATGCAATTCCTCGCGCAGCGCGGCCGGCGACACCGATCCGTCGGCCTCGGTCGGCAGCCAGGTGATCTCGGCGCCTTCGTGTTCGGCGAGCCAGGTGACCGAGTCCAGCACGGCGTGGTGCTCGACCTCGGTGGTGATGATCCGGCGGCGGCGCGGGTCGGCGTCGCGGCGGGCCCAGTAGATGCCCTTGACGGCCAGGTTGTCGCCGTCGGTCCCGCCGGCGGTGAACACCACCTCCGATGGCCGTGCACCCAGCTGCGCGGCGATCGACTCCCGCGACTCCTCCATCCGGCGCCGCGCGACACGGCCGGCGGCGTGCAGCGACGACGCGTTGCCGACGCTGCCCATCACGGCCGTCATCGCCTCGATGACCTCGGGGTACATCGGGGTGGTGGCTGCGTGATCCAGATAGACCATGACCCGGCCAGGATACCGGGCAGGTGTATCGGCTCCGGCGCTGCGGCGGGCGGGCGGGGTGGTCAGCAGAAGATGCACGCCCGCCGGTTCGGCCGCGCCCGGCACCCGACCGCGGCCTGGCAGCGAACCGCCAGCTCACGCCGATCGGTACCGGGCAGCTGCAGGGACGCCACATGCACCCGCGCGACGATGCGCCGCGCGGTGATCAGTCGCCGCATCGAGGCGGCCAGGGTGTCGTCGCCGACGAAGGCCGGCAACGTCGAACGTGAGCCGTCGTAGTGGTGGTAGCTCAGCCGCAGCGGCTGCACCGGCCGCGATGCGTCGACGGCGGCCTGGAACATCGCCGGGTAGAACCTGCCGTGGACGCGCCCGCACCAGGTGGTGCCCTCCGGGAACGCCACCACGGTGCGGCCGGCCCGCAACCTGGCCGCCACCGCGTCGACCACCGTCGGCAGCCCGCGCAGGCTGTCCCGGTCGATCGGGATGATGCGCATCAGCCGGGCCAGTGCCCCGACCCCGGGCCAGCGGATCAGGTCCGCGCGCGCCACGAACGTCCCGGGCGACACCGCGCCGACCACGAACACGTCCAGCCACGACGTGTGCGCACTGACCACCAGCATGCCACGCAGATTGCGCAGCGGCCCGCCCGTCGTAATCACCCGCACCCCGAAGCAGCGCAACACCAGCCGGCAGCAGCCGCGCTGGACGGCGGCCCGGCCCGGTATCGGCACCGCCAGCAGCGGCAGCATCGGCGCCAGCAGCACCACCCCCACCACCCGCAGCACCACCGCCGGGGCGGAGATCCGTTCGCTGTCGCGCACGCACGCCGGTGTGCAGAATCCCCGGGGCGCCCACGCGTGTGCGAGGACCCCGCTCACGCTTCCGCGGTGATGTCGGCGGCCGCTGCCACCGAACGCAACCGGTGCAGGTAACGCGTGTCGGCCTCGCTGCGGCACAGCAACGCCGGGAAGTCCCCCACCCCGAAGGCGGGGTCATGGGCCGGCTCGCCGCAGATCCGGGCACCCAGCCGCAGGTAGCCGCGCAGCAGCGGCGGCACCGACGGCCGCGGCGGCGGGGCGATCTCGTCGAGGCGCTTTCCGTCGACGATTACCGGCCGGTGCGGCCTCACGTGGTAGGGCGAGGCGTGCCGCCGCCGCACGAAGTCGCGGACGCCGCGGATCTGACTGCCCGGGTTTCCCTCGCCGTGAACGGGCACCGACACGCAGCCGGTGATGTAGTCGTACTGGTAGCGGTCCAGGTAGGCCAGAATCCCGGCCCACATCAACAGCACCACGGCGCCGTTGCGGTGCCCGGGACGGACCACCGCGCGGCCCATCTCGACCAGCGACGGCCGCAGCGGGTCCAACGCGTGGACATCGAATTCGCTTGCGCTGTAAAGGCCGCCGGCGGCGATCGCGCCGGTCGGGGGCAGCATCCGGTAGCAGCCGACCAGCGCACCGGAGTTGTCGTCGCGCACCAACAGGTGGTCGCAGTATTGGTCGAACCGATCGGCGTCACGTCCGTCGGCGGCATGGGATATGGCGAATCCCGGTTCGGTGCTGAACACCTCGTAGCGCAGCCGCTGCGCTGCTTCGATCAGCGCCGTTTCGGTGGACAGCAGCAGCGAGTAACGCGGGGTGTCGGTCTTAGAAGAGGTGGCTTTCGGGTCGGGGGCGATGAGTACAGAACCAGTGCTCACACTCAGCACGGTCGCGCAGCCATGCAGCGTCCAGGCAATCACCGCGTGACATGTCGATGCACGCTCGGTGACGAATTCAGGCGGCGGCACCGCCGCCGTCGGCGTGCAGCGTCGAGCCGGTGATGAAGCTGGACCTCGGGGAGGCGAGGAACAGTACGGCTTCGGCGATCTCGGCCGCGTTCGCGGTGCGCCCGAGCGGCAGCGCCCGACCGAGTTCGTCGTTGACGTCGCCCCATTCGGCGGCCACGCCCGCGGTGGCGGTGGGGCCGGGTGCGACGCTGTTCACCCGCACGCCGTGCGGTCCGAACTCCGCGGCCCAGGTGCGGGTCAGCGATTCCAGCGCGGCTTTGGACGCACTGTAGCTCGACGCGCCGGGCACGCCCTTGAACGCGACCATGCTGGTGACGTTGACGATGGCGCCGTGCCCGCGCCGCAGCATGGCCGGCGCCAGCGCGGCGACCAGGAAGTAGGCGCCGCGCACGTTGGTGTCGAACGTCGACTCGAAGGAAGCGACGTCTTGTTCGACGGTCAACGCACCGGGGAAGCTGGCGGCGTTGTTCACCAGGATGTCAACGCCGCCGTCACCGCATTGCCGGACAAGGGATTTCACCGATTCGAGGTCGGACAGGTCCGCGGCCACGAACCGCACACCGGCGCCGAGTTCGGCGACGGCCGCCGCACCCCGCTCATCGGAGCGGCCGGTGATGATCACCGCGGCGCCGTGTCGTGCCAGCAACCGGGCCGACTCCAACCCGATGCCCGCGGTCCCGCCGGTCACCAGCGCGGTCTGTCCCGCCAGCTCGTTCACCGCGCCGCCAGCCAGTCCGCCAGCCGGGTCGCAGCCAGCGTGGCGTCGGCGCCGGTGACCAGCCCGGTCTCGCCGACCTTGGTGCCGAAGTACACCGCCGCCGGGTCGACGACGATCGGCAGGGTTTCAGCGCGATGCGCCAGCGCCAGCTCGGCCAGCTCAGCGAAGGTCATCTTCTCCGGTCCGCCGACGTTGACGATCCCGTCGACCGGCGCGGCCTGGGCGGCCCGGGCCACCTCGGCGGCGACATCGGCGCCGGCGATCGGCTGGATGAGGCCTTCGGGGGCGCGCACCACACCGTCGACGGTCAGCGACGCGGTGATGGCGTCGGCGAACTCGTGGAACTGGGTGGCACGCACGATCGTGTACGGCAGCCCCGATTCGGCGATGATGCGTTCCTGGGCGACCTTGGCCCGCATGTAGCCGCTGTCGGGCAGCGCGTCGCAGCCGACGATCGACAGCGCCACGTAGTGGCTGACATCGGCTTTGCGGGCCGCCGCCACCTGGTTGGACGTGGAGCGGGTGAAGAAGTCCAGCACCGGGTCGTCGTCGAAGTTCGGTGAATTCACCACGTCCACCAGCACGTCGGCGCCGGTCAGCGCCTCGACGAGGCCCTGCCCGGTGAGCACGTCGGCGCCGGTGTCGCGTGAGGCGGCTACCGGTTCATGTCCGGCGGCGGCCAGCAACGCCACCACTTTCGACCCGATCTGCCCGCTGGCACCCATGACTGTGATCTTCATTTCTTCCAGACCTTCCCCTCGGCGGCCGCCTTCGGCCGACTGTGGTGTCTTCAGCCTGGCACGGCCGCGGCCGTAGGCGTACCCCGGAAAGTCCGTAGTCTGCTGCTCAGCGCCACGGGGTGTCGCGCAGTTCGCGGCGAGACCGGATGGCCAGCTTGGCGAACACTTTGCGCAGGTGCCATTCAACGGTGTGGGCACTGATGAACAACTGCACGCCGATCTCGGCGTTGGTCAGTCCCGCTCCGGCCAGCTCGGCGATCTGGCGCTCCTGCGGGGTCAACGCATCACCGGCGGCGACCGGCTGTTTGCGGGCCTTCTCCCCGGTCGCCTGCAATTCCCGGTGACTGCGGGCGGCGAATGCGCGCGCACCGAAGCCGGTGAACATCGCATGCGCGGTCCGCAGTTGGGCCCGTGCGTCGGCGCGCCGGCTCTCGCGGCGCAGCCACTCCCCGTAGAGCAGGTGGGCGCGGGCGAGTTGCACGGCGATTCGGGTGCGCCCCAATCGTTCGATCGCTTCGGTGTAGAGCCGGTCAGCGGCCTCACCGTCGCTGAGCAGTGCTGCCGACCGGGCCCGCACTCCCAGCGCCCAGTCGGTTCCGGCGGCCCGGGTGCGTTCGTCGAGTTGCTGCAGCGCATCGGCGGCGGCGCCGTGCCGGTCGGTTCGGACGGCTGCCTCCACCAGCTCCACCAGGTTCCAGCCGTAGAGGCCCAGATCTTCGTATTCGCACGCCCGGCTCAGCGCCTCACACGCCGCCTGGTAGCGCCCCAGCCCGTTGTGCAGCACCGCTCCGGCATAGCCTGCCAGCGCAATCACCCGTCCCTCGCCGCGAGCGGCCCCGTCGCGGACCGCGATATCGAGCAGTCGGGTCGCCTCGGCTTCGTCACCGGCCCAGGCCGCCAGCGCCAGTTCGTGATAGCGCACCGGTGTCTGTCCGGCGGCGGCCGAGATGGCGCCGGCATCGTCGAGTAAGGCCCGCGCCGAAGCGAACTCACCGGCCTGCACGTGCACGCCGGCGCGGGTCGACAAGGCGGCGGGCAGCATCGCGAGCGCACCGATGTCGGTGGCGACCCGTACCGCGTCGGTGGCGATCCGGTGCCAGGATTCGTCGTCCCACAGATCGTGCACCACGGCCTCGTGAGCGATCGGAAAAGCCTGCCACGACCAGGTTTGCGGGCTGATCGCCGCAACCGCGGTCCGCAGCGGCGTGACTCCGACGGCATGTCCCGCGGTGATCCGGGTGGCCAGCCCGTGCAACAGCAGCTCAGTCGGCCGTGGCGCGGCGGCGAGCGGTTGCACGGCCAGCGCCGCCGCGATGTCAGTTCGCATGCCGGGCCCGAACTCACGGCCGGCGTACATCGCCGCGCTGACGGCCTCGAGCATCACGTCCTGCCCCAAGGTCACGTCGAATTCAGCCAACTGTGTTGCGGCATCGAATAACTGGTGAACGGATTGGTTCAGCGCCGGGGCGTCGGCGCTGCCGCGACCGCGGGTGAAGGCCAACACCGCACGGGTGCGCGCCAGCCGGGCGCGCTGCTGCGCGTCCAGCGGGGCCAGTTCCGCGGTGTCCAGTAGGGCGTCGGCCGCGTCGAGTTCGGCGGCCGCGCGCATCGCCTCGGCGGCATCCAGGGCGCGGGCACCGCGCAGCGCGGGGTCCGGGGTCAATTCGGTGGCCCGCCTCAAAAACGCCGCGGCCGCAGCGGTTCCGCCCCGCAGCTGGGCTCGGCCCGCGGAGTGCTCCAGTTCGGCGGCGACCGATTCGTCCGGGGCGGCAGCGGCGTAAGCGCCATGCCAGGCGCGCCGGTCGGGATCGTGCGCCGGATCGGTCGCCTCGGCCAGGGCACGGTGGGCCTGCCGCCGCTGGCTGTGCGGCGCCGCGCGGTAGACGGCCGACCGCACCAGCGGATGACGGAACCGCACCCGCGCGCCCGTCTCGACCAGCCCGGCCTCTTCGGCCGGCGCCAGTGCCGCGGCCGGCAGGCCGAGCAGCTGTGCGGCGGCCAGCAGCAACGTCGGATCCCCCACCGGTTCGGCCGCGGCCAACAGCAGTAGCCGCTGGGTGTCGTCGGGCAACGATCGGATCTGCGCCTGGAAATGCTGTTCGATCTGACCGGCGACGGGCCGGATGTCGGGCCGGTAATAGCCGCCGGCCAGTTCGGCCGCCGACAGCCCCCGCGGTAATTCCAGCAGTGCCAACGGATTTCCGTGCGTTTCGGCCACGATGCGGTCGGCTACCTGCGGGTCGATGCGTCCGGCGACTGCGGAGGTCAGCAGTTCCCGGGCATCGGTGTCGCCGAGTCCCCGCAGCACCAGTCTGGGCAGCCCGGTCAGCCCGTCGACCGGCTCGCGCAGCGCGAACACCAGCGCGACCGGTTCGGCCACCAGTCGGCGTGCCACGAACCCCAGGGTCTGGGCCGTCACCCGGTCCAGCCACTGCGCATCGTCTACCAGGCACAGCACCGGGCGCTCGGCGGCGGCCACGGCCAACAGGCCCAGCACCGCGAGCCCGACCAGAAAGCGGTCCGGCACCGGACCGGAGCTCAGCCCGAAGGCGATGCGCAGCGCGTCGCGCTGCGGCTCGGGAAGCTGATCGGCGCAATCCATCACCGGGGCGCACAGCTGCTGCAGACCGGCGAAGGCCAGCTCCATGTCGGACTCCACGCCGGCGGTGCCGATCACCCGGAATCCGCCGGCGCCGGCGACCAGATCGTCCAGCAGCGCGGTTTTACCGATACCGGGCTCTCCCCGCAGGATCAGCACCTGACCGTCGCCGCCGCGGGTCCGCTCCAGCAGATCGTGCAGTTGCGCCCGCTCGGCGTCACGTCCCCGCAGCCGGGACGGGAAAGCCCCCGACGCGCCGGGCGTGCGGGGGCTTTCGCGTCTGCTCACGCAGAAGAAATTAACCCTTTCGGGCCTTGACCGCCTCGGTCAGCTGCGGGGCGACCTTGAACAGGTCCCCGACGATGCCGTAGTCGGCGATCTCGAAGATCGGCGCTTCCTCGTCCTTGTTGACCACGACGATGGTCTTGGACGTCTGCATGCCGGCCCGGTGCTGGATCGCGCCGGAGATGCCCAGCGCGATGTAGAGCTGCGGCGAGACCGTCTTGCCGGTCTGGCCGACCTGGAACTGGCCCGGGTAGT
>CAYNJD010000017.1:0-21450 GCA_964397355.1 uncultured Mycobacterium sp.
AGCAAAGCGCAAGACGCTCGCCTCGAACGGGAGGCGTGACTCACGCGGCGCTTGATCGCCGCATCCTCGCGTGTGGCTAGCGGTTGTAGCCGCGGTCGCCGTGTGATTCATCCCCCGCCGCGATTGGTCGGCCATGGTTTGATGCCGTGCCCAGACCGACAGTGATGTGTACGTGTGATTGTTGACGTGTACGTGTGATCGTGTTTTAATCGGGATATGACAAACACGAGGATGGCGAACCGAGCGGGGCGACAGTTGGTGCTGATCGACATTGAAAACATGGTCGGGGCACCGCTGCCCACGGAGGAACAGGTTGTAGACGTCACCGGGCGCATCAGCGCAGTGTGTTCGAACTTCGACAACGCCATCCGGGTGGTGGCGTGCAGCCATCTCGCTGCGCAAATTGTGCGATTCGCGATCCCGTTCGGTCTTCATCGGTGGCGCTCGGGCCGCAATGGCGCGGATTTGGAGTTGCTCGATGTGCTGGAGAATAACCGGGTCGATGAGCGGTTTGAGGCGGTCATTCTGTGTTCAGGTGACGGGATATTTGCCGACGCCGTGTCCGAACTTGCCGGCCGGGGCGTCGACGTTACCGTTGTCGCCGTGCGGGGTCACTTGTCCAAGCGGTTACGTCTGGCCGCAAACCGGATTGTCTATCTGGAGGCACCCAGTGACATGACACCCACCGGCAAGGTGGGTTGATGAGTGAAGGTGGCGCCTCGCTCATATCTACCGCGGATATCGCACGTTTGGCCGGTCAGCGCCGTGCGACCGTCGGGAATTGGAAGTCGCGCCATGCCGACTTTCCGCCGGAGCGTGGCCGGAACCCGCGCGGACCGCTTTACGACCGAGCCGAGGTGCTCGAATGGCTCACGAATACCAACCGACTCGACGAGCACTCCGCAGAGGTTGCTGCCATCTGGGAGTTGGGCAGTCGATTCTCGGGTCACCTCGATCAAGCTGATCTATTGGCGTTGGTCCTCGTTGTGCTCGCCGTCCGCTCGAAGTCCAGCCGGGTCGAATGGGAACGATTGAGCCGAGCATCGCCGCGCGATTGCGAAGTGATGTTGCGTGACCTTGTCGAATCGAAGTTCCCGTTCGCCAACGACCTAATTTCGCAGAGTTGTATCCCAGCGGGAGCGATTGAGACGACGTTGCAGACGGTTCGGGAACTGGATCAACACCGCGTCTCACGGGTAGTCGACGCCATCTTTGAAGAAGCCGCTCGGCAACTTGGGCACCGCTCCTGTGATTACCTGACTCCGCCCGCGGTGCGCAAGCTCATTGTCGCGCTGGCCAAGCCCGGCGGCGTGGTCTACAACCCGGGATCCCGCACGGGCCAGTTGATGCTTGATGCTGCATCGGCCGGATCCGGTCGAATCACTAAAATGTTTGCGCAGGAGAAGGATTCGAGGATCGTTGCGATGGCGCAATTGAACCTGGCAATCCACGATGTGGAAGCGACCATCGAGCCCGGAGACATATTCGGCGACGATGCATACCCGGATCTGCGTGCGGACTGTGTGCTCTCGATACCACCGTGGAATGCTACGAATCCGAGCCTTGATGCCATGGCGGACGACCCTCGCTGGGTATGGGGTGAGCCCGGATCAAAGCACGTGAATTCGGCGTGGATCCAGCACTGTCTGTATCACGTCTCCGACACAGGCCGTGTCGTGATCGTTGTGCCCGAGCGGGCACTGGTATCGGGAGGAAGGGCGAGACGCATCCGCCGTCGTATGATCAAAGCCGGTCTGCTCCAGGCAGTGGTCGCCTTGCCGGCGGGTCTGTTTTCTTCTACCCCGATGCGTTTCGCGGTGCTGGTCTTTGCCAAGACGAAAGCGGGCGCAGGCGACACATTGATGATCGACCTCGCCGCCTCCGATCCGCTACGGGACCGATCAGCTGAGGCGTTGCCCGCAGCAGTGATTGATCGAACCGCTCGGACATTCCATGATTGGCTGAATGGGCGAGCGCCCACGGTTGCGAACGCGAGTATCGCAACGTTCGACGATATTGCCGCCAACGAATTCGCTGTCGACCCGGCACGCTATCAGTCGGTGGCGATCGAGGTCTCTGATCCGCAGCAGATTGCCCGCCAAGCCGAGGGCCTGCGAAAACGATTGGACGAACTTGTCGCTGGCAGCCGCAAGGCCGACCGACACCTACTGGCGTTGCTGAAGGACAACAGATGACGGCAAGCAGTGAAACGCGACTTGCGGATCTTTCTGAGGTCATCTCCATCGGTCGCGGTCTGCAGACACAGGACACGCTGCCCGATGGGGAGTTGCCGGTACTATCGGTCGCTGATCTTCGCGGCGGAGTGCAACCGCGGCGGTTCGCGGACCGTGCGAAAGCAGAGGCAGCCGGGGTAGCTGTGCCGGAACCCGGAACTGTACTGCTGACGATCGAAGGGGGCACCGTCGGCGAGGCCCATACCGTCGGGGAATTGAGATCGCCATTCATCCCGTCCCAACAGGCGGCTGCGGTCTGCGTCGTCGATCCCTCCCGGTTGGACCCGTGGTACCTGGGCGCCTGGCTGACCACCCAAACTGCGCGCGAACGACTTCGGCGACTAGGCCGGGGTACCACGATTCAACGAATCCCGGTGCAAGACTTGTGGTCGTTGACGGTTCCGACGCCGCCGGTCGCGGTGCAGCGTGATATCGGGAAACGGTTCCGGGCTTTTGAGGCCGCTATCGCGGGACATCGCGCCGTGGCGTCGTGCCTTGATGAACTGCGCGACGTGGACATCGCCCTCGCCTTCTCCGCGCTATAAACCGGACTACACTGCTGAGTTCATGGCCATCCGGCGCGCGGTGCTGGTCATCGCCGACATCGGCGGATACACCGCCTACATGAACTGGAACCGGACCCACCTGGTGCACGCCCAGATGGCGGTGGCGACGCTGCTGGAATCGGTCATCGACGCCGCCAAGGGGATGAAGCTGGCGAAACTGGAGGGCGACGCCGCGTTCTTCTGGGCGCCCGACGGTGATGCGCGGATTCTCATCGGCGAACGATTGGCGCGGATGCACCAGGCGTTTCTGGATCGGCGCGCCCGCATCGAGAACGGCCGCAAGTGTCACTGCGAGAGTTGCGAACAGTTGATGAACCTGTCGCTGAAGTTCGTCGCGCACCAGGGTGAGGTCGCCCAGCAGAAGGTCAAGCGCCACAGCGAACTGGCTGGCGTCGACGTCATCCTGGTGCACCGGATGCTCAAGAATGAGGTGCCGGTGCCGGAATACGTTCTCATGACCGATGTCGTCGCGCAGTGTCTCGACGAGCCGGTCCGCCGAACCTGCACGCCGCTGGTGCACGATTTCGAGGGCCTGGGGCAAACGCCGACGTATTATCTGGACCTCGCGACGTCGGCGGTGCAACCGCCCGCCGTAGCCATGGGGCTGGGTGGCAGGCTGAAATTCCGGCTAAGTGCGCTGCCATTCGTGTTTGGAGCCAAGGAGCCTTGTGCGGGGTTCCGCAGTCTGGGCCGCGGTGCGGCAGGGTCGGCCACCGGGTAGCAGCCCAGCCCCAACATGCGACTCGCCGTCAGCTGACGCGGGAATCCTCCAGGTAAGCCGCCAGCGCGTTGGTCAGGCCGCGGCGCGCCTCCTCGAGGTCGGAGTAGGAGCCCAGTTGGCGCTCGGAGACCAGCCCGCGCATCGCACCCGGGATCAGCGCGGCCACTTCGCGCACCCGCTGCGGGTCGACGCCGAGATCGGCGAAGGCGGCATGGCAGGTCGCAAGCCAGCTCTTGCCCCAGGAGAACAGTTCCGCCGCGGTGCGCGGATACAGCTGTTCCAGCTCGCGGTGGTCGCGGGGGAGTGCGGCCCGCAGGTTCTCTATCGCCCGGGAATCCTGCGACGCCAACCCGCGATAGAGCGTGTCGATGATCTCGGCGACCCGATCCCGCAGCGGCGCATCCGATTTCAGTCCGGCGAACGCCGAGATTGCCGCGTCACGGCGTTCGGCGGTGTGGTGCAGTACCGCGGCCCAGAATCCGTCGACGTCGCCGAACTGGTACTGCACCGCACCCCAGGTGGCGCCGCTCTCCTTGGCGATCCGACTCGCCGACACCGCACCCGGGTCGCCGGTGGCCAGCGAACGCACCGCGGCGTCGAGCATCGCCTCGCGGGTCGCCTGCCCCCGCTTGTTGGTGCGTCGCTGTGCCGGTTGCGTCATCTCCGGAATCCTAACAACATTTCCATAGTGCCCCCTATGATTCTGGCGGAAGTCGAACTAGGCTGCGATGAATCGCCCCGGTGACCGCGGAAAGGACGCGTAGACATGGCCAAGCCGCCGCTGTCGATGAAGCCGACCGGCTGGTTCCAGGTCGCCTGGTCCGACGAGATCGGCGTCGGCGACGTCCACACCATGAAGTACTTCGGCCAGGAGATGGTGGCCTGGCGTGCCGAATCCGGGCGGCTCACCGTGATGAACGCCTACTGCGAGCACCTCGGGGCGCACCTGGGCTACGGCGGCACCGTCTGCGGTGAGGTGCTGCAGTGCCCGTTCCACGGCTGGCAGTGGAACTCCCAGGGCCGCAACGTCTGTATCCCGTACCAGGACAAGCCCAACCGGGGCCGGCGCATCACCACCTACCCCGTCGTCGAACGCAACGAGTCGGTCTACATCTGGCACGACGTCCACGGGCGCGCGCCGTTCTTCGACCCGCCGGA
Source organism: uncultured Mycobacterium sp. (assembly GCA_964397355.1). GTDB lineage: Bacteria > Actinomycetota > Actinomycetes > Mycobacteriales > Mycobacteriaceae > Mycobacterium. The sequence goes on from CAYNJD010000017.1 coordinate 4,680, forward strand.
CGTGTTCACCAGCTTCGATGGCCGCACCGCCGCGGATTACTACCCGCAACAGCGGCTGTACCGGCCGACCCTCGAGATGCATCCGCAGTACGTCTTGGAGAACGGGGTGGACTTCGCCCACTTCAAATACGTTCACCGCACGCCGATCGTTCCGGTTTTCACCCGCCACGACTTCGCCGAACCGGTGTCCTACGTCGACTTCACCATCACCTTCGAAGGTGACGACGGCCAACGGATCGAGGACGTCAACAGCGGCGTGGAGGCCATCAACGGCGGCTTGGGCATTGCGGTGACCAAGAGTTGGGGCATGATCGACAACCGCACCATCTCGGCGATCACCCCTGTCGACGACGCCACCTCCGACGTCCGGTTCATGGTCTACATCGGCCGGACACCGGACGCGGGAGACCCGGCCCGGGCCGAGGCCAGGGCGGGCGAGTTCGGCCGGGAGGTGATCCGCCAGTTCGAACAGGACATCCACATCTGGTCGCATCAGCGCTATTCGGATCCGCCGGCGTTGGCGACCGCCGAGTACGCCGGCTTCACCGCGATCCGCCAGTGGGCCAAGCAGTTCTATCCCGACGGCATCGGCGGCAGCGCCGCCGAGGTCGCTGAAGCCACTGCCAAGAAAGGCATATCCGTATGAACGCACAAGCCGCGCCGATTCGCGTGTTCCAGGTAGCCACCGGCAATGTCGGCACCGAGATGATCAAGCGTATCGCCGCCCGCCCAGACCTCGAACTGGTTGGGGTGCACTGCTATTCACCGGAGAAGATCGGCAAGGATACCGGCGAGCTGGCCGGGTGCGCACCCAACGGGGTGATCGCCACCGGCAGCGTCGAGCAGATCATCGCCGCCAAACCGGACGTCCTGACGTTTCACGGGGTGTTCCCCGACGAGGACCTCTATGTCAAGGTGCTGGAGGCGGGTATCAACATCGTCACCACCGCCGACTGGATCACCGGTTGGCACCGTGACCACAACCACCCGCACCCGTCGGGAAAGCCGGTGACACAACTGCTTTCCGAAGCCTGCGCGAAGGGCAACGCGACCTTCTACGGCACCGGGATGAACCCGGGCCTCAACCAGATCCTGGGCGTGGTGGCCGCTGCCGATGTCGCCGAGATCGAGAACGTCACGACCATCGAATCCGTCGACGTGTCCTGCCACCACTCCAAGGAGACCTGGATCGAGGTGGGCTACGGCCAGCCGGCCGATGACCCGGAGATTCCCGCCAAGCTGGAGAAGTTCACCCGGGTCTTCGCCGACAGCGTGCTGATGATGGCCGACTGCTTCGGCCTGACCCTCGACGAGGTCACGTTCAGCTATGAGTTGGGCGTGTGCACCAAAGACGTGGACCTGGGCTGGTACACGCTGCCCAAGGGATCGTTGGGCGGCAACTACATCAAATACCAGGGCATGGTCGACGGCGTGCCTCGTGTCGAGACCCATCTCGAGTGGCAGATGACGCCGCACACCGAGCCGAACTGGAACATCAAGGGCTGCTACATCACTCGGGTCACCGGCGACCCGTGCGTCTACAACAAGCACATGATCATCCCGAAACCCGGTGTGGACCTGTCCAACCCGGACAACTTCGCCTCGATCGGCATGACCGTGACCGGCCTGCCGGCCCTCAACGCGATCAAGTCGGTGGTGGCCGCGCCCCCGGGCCTGTTGACCAGCGCCGACCTGCCGCTGCGGGGATTCGCCGGGCGATTCAAGCTCTGATCGTCCCCGGCGACGCCCGCTACGGGCTGGCCGGAGTTCCCGCCGACCCGCCGGAGTTGCTCGACGACGCCGGCGACTCGGGTGCCTCGGCGGGAAGCGGTGTGCCGGAGCTGCCTTCGGGCAGTGGGGTGCCGGAGCTGACCGAAGGCGGTGCCGCCGGTGCCGGGCGGGTCGAGGGGGATCGGGCCGGGGCCGGTGCCGGATGACTGTTGCCGCTGTTGGCCGGAGCCTGCGATCCCGACCCGCCGGCCGGCGCCTGGGGCCGTGGTGCGGCCGGCGCGGCCTGCGGTTGCGGCGCAGGTGCCACCCACCGGATCAGGTCCGCACCACCGGCCTGGTAGACCATGCTGTTCGGGGCGTCGCCGGTGACGTCGAAGTAGACCTTGCCGCTGGTCTTCTGGCCCTGGGTGAGCCCGGTCGGCACGATGCCCTGCGGGGTGGGCACGGTGAACAGCGACTGATAATTCTGGCCGCTGGCCGAGCGGGCGCTGAGGTTGGCGACGATCGGAAAGACGGTGCCCTGGATCGCCTCGTCGGTGGCGGTGGCCTCCCACAGCGTGCCGCTCGGCTGGTAGGGGATGGCATCGGAGCTCGGCCGCAAGTCGGTGATTGTCCAGCCGTGCACGCCGGGGCCCTCCACCAACGTGCCCTGGGTCCCGATCGGGTGGGTGGCCGGGCCCGGGTCGGCCTCGTCCGCGGCGGCGACCCCGGCGCTGAACGCGCCGGCCGCGGCCAGTGCTCCGGCTGCCAGGACGGTCGAGATGGGCTTCATGGGATTGACTCCTCGGTTCGGCGGCATCCGGGTCGCATTGGTACTCAAGTACTGAATCGTAACGGGACTTAGGCCGGGCTGCCGCGAAACGGGTCCGGCCCGGCCCCGCAGAGCGGAGGCCGGGCCGGACGGACGATCTATGACGCGGTCTAGTGCGATCCGGTCGCGTTGCTCGCGCCGCTGGCCGAAGGCGCCCCGTGGGTCTCGGGAATCGGCGTGCCCTGGTTGCCGGCCGGAACCGGCGACTGCGCGGCGCCCGGGGACTGCGGGGCCGCAGGTGCGGTGCCCTCCGAACCGGCCGCCGGCGCACCGGGGGTCTCCGCCGGAAGCGGCGTGCCGGAGCTGCCGGCCGCAGCGGGCGCCGACGCCTCCGGGGTGCCCGCGGAGGTGGGAGCCTCCGAACCACCGGCCGAGGCCGGTGCGCCCTCCGGGCTGCCCGTGGACGCCGCGGAGCCACCGGCCTCGGCCGGAAGCGGCGTGCCCTGGCTGCCCGAGGCGAGCGGGGTGCCCTGGCTGCCGGTGGCAGACGGGGTGGTCTCGCTGCCGGCGGTCTCGCTCTCGGTGGTCTGGCTGCCGGCCGGTGCCGTGGTCTGGTTGCCCGACTGGGCCGGCTTCGGGGTGGTGGCCGCGGGCGCCCGCTGCGGGCCGGTGGCCGCCGGTGCCGACGAACCGCCGGACGGCGCGGCCGGTGTCCAGACCAGCACATCCTTGCCGGCGGCTTGGTAGACCGCGCTGTTGGGCGCGTCGCCGGTGACGTCGAAGTAGACCTTGCCGCTGGTCTGCTGACCCTGCGCCAGGTTGGAGGGGTTCACGCCCTGCGCGGTGGGCACTCCGAACAGCGCCGGGTAGGTCACGCCGCTGGGCGACCGGGCGCCCAGGTTCGCGACGACCGGGGTGACGGTGCCCTGGATGGCCACGTCGGTGGCGGTGGCCTCCCACAGCGTGCCACGCGGCTGGTAGGGGATGACATCCGAGCTCGGCCGCAGGTCGCTGACCGTCCAGCCCTGGATGACCCCGCCGTTCTCCACGGTGCCCTGGGTGCCGATCGGATGGGTCGTCGGGGCGACATCGCCGGCGTCCGCACCAGCGGTCGCGGCGCTGAGCGCTCCGGCTGCGGCCAACGCTCCGGCTGCGGCCACGGCGGTAGTGATCAACTTCATTGTTGGTTGACTCCTCGGTTCAGCTGGATCTCGGGGGGTGAAGCATCCAGATCGCAAATCCTAACGGATTTGGCAGTGCCGTTTGTACAGGTCTCAGGGTTGCGCGGTCGGCAACAGTCACGCCGGCCACCACCGGGGGTCAGGAATGCGAACTCCACCAGGAGTACAACTGCTCCAGGCTGGGCGTGCTGTGCTCGGTGCGCAACGAGCCCATCACCAGATCGGCGTCGTTGGTCCAAACCAGCGCGGGGGAGCCCTGGCGCATGCCGCACAGCAACATTCCGCTGGTCTTGTCCGGCGTGGCGGTCCGGTGCCAGGCACCCGGCGACTGGATCCGGCCCGGACAGGTGACGACGGTGGTGGCTTGCACCGTGTTATCGAAGCTCAGCCGCAGCGCACCGGCGTCCGGGAACAACGAGTAGGTCGCCGAGGGCGGGCCGTCCACGTCGACGTTGCGACCGCAGGTGACCTCCGCGATGGCACCCCCCAGCGGGGTGGTCGACGTGCAGGTGTCCTGCGGATACCCGGAGGGCAATAGTTTGAGCAACCGGGCCTGAGCCTCGGGGGCGGACACCGATGTCGCCGAGTCGTCGGCATCCGCGGCCGGCCCCGAGACATCGGCGTCGGCGGTGAGGTCGTCGGAATCCGATCGGTGCGTCATCCAGGTGATCAGCCCGATGACCACCGCCAATGCCGCCGCCAGGCGCAGCAGTTGTTTGCGTTTGCCGGGATCGCGATACATCGGCACCGGACGCGAGGAGCTGAACCAGTCGTCGTCGGTGGTCGAAATCCGCGGTACGGCGGGTTGCGCGGCCGGGTGGGCGGCGGCGACCGCGGGTTCCGGGAGCGGAGCGGTTTCGGCTTCCGGCGGTTCGGCCGGCTGGGCGGGTTCGGCCGGTGGGGCCGGCTGGGCCGGTGGGGCCGACTGGGCCGCGGGCTGCGGGGTCGGCGGGGCCGGCGGGGTCGGCGGCACCTGGGCTACCGGCGGCACTTGGGCTACCGGCGGCACTTGGGCCGCCGGCTGGGTCACCGCCGGCGCCGGGGGCACCTCGCTCGGCACCACCGGCGGGGCGCTCGGCTTCGGGTACTCGATCAGCGGCGGGGTGGCCTGCTGGCTGGCCTCATAGATGTGCACCGTGCGGTGCTGATCGGGCGCACTCAACGCCTGATAGGCCGCGGTGGCCAACTCAGCGGCACTGGCGTAGCGCTCCTGTGGATCCTTGGCCATACCCTTGGCGATCACCGCGTCGAAGCCGGGCGGGATCGTCGAGCCGGCCAGGCTAGGCCGCGGAATCGGCTTGCTCCGGTGCGCATTGGCCAGCATCTTGACGCTGTCGGCCCGGTACGGCGGCGAACCCGTCAAGCACTGGTAGAGCACACAGGCCAGCGAGTAGACGTCGACGCCCGCGCCGTAGTCACCGGCGGAGAAAAGCTCCGGTGCCGAATACTTCCAACGGGCGCCCGCGTTGTCGGCGTCGGCCTTGCTCGCCCCGGGTGCGCCGGCGATGCCGAAGTCCACCAGATAGACGAAGTCGTCGTTGGTCAGCAGGATGTTGCGGGGTTTGACGCCCCGGTGAATCACCCCGGCACTGTGCGCGGCGTCCAGCGCCGACGCGGCCTGCCACACGATGTTCACCGCGCGGGACGGGGGCAACACCCCGTTCCGCTTCAACAGCGCGGACAAATCGGACCCCCGGACCAGGGGCATGTCGATGAACACTTCGCCGTCGAGTTCGCCGTAATCGCGGACGGGCACCACGTGCGGTTCCGGGACGCGCCCGACGGTCAGCGCCTCACGCTGCAACCATTCCCGGAACGCGGGGTCCCGTCCCAGCGCCGGGGAGAGCAGTTTGAGCGCGGCGGGGCGATCCTTCTGGGTGTCGACGGCCTCGTAGACCTCGCCGGTGGTGCCGCGGCCCAGCAGTCGTTTGAGGAGGTAGCGCCCGACACGTGACCCAGCCCGCGAACCCGACGCGGTCTCGCCCATCCCCGACTCCTCAAGCGAACGCATGAACCCCGACCACCGGACCGACGGCCCGACGGTATTGCCGCTAATGATTTCATCATTGAACCCGCCGACTATCAGCCGGTAGCACCAACCTCGCGTGAAGTGGGCGCAAGGGCGCCGGTCAACGGCCGGTCAGGTTGCTGATCGTCATGATCTCCAGGTTGCGGTAGGCGCGTCCGGTCGGTTGCACCAGATCGTGGAACCAGACGTCCGGCGCCGCGGTGTAGGGGCTGTCCCAGGAGTCCCACGGCAGGTAGGTCTGTGTGCGGCCGGCGACGAAACCCCAGTTGTAGGCGCCGACATTGTGACGCTTCATGATCGGCAGGATCGCGTCGATGGTGTTGCCGCGTGGCCGCGCCATGTACTCGGTGCACATCATCGGACGACCCAGCGGCGCCAGCTCGGCGATCCGTTCGCTGAACGTCGCCGGCTTGTCATAGGAGTGGAACGTGATGATGTCGGAGTTGTTCAGTTGCGTGTTGACGATCGTGCTGCCCTGTCGCGAGCCTTCCCAGATCCCACTGGTCAACGGCTGACTGGCGTCGACGGCTCGCGCCCAGGTGAAGACCTGGGGCAACAGGTCGCTGATCAGGTCGAGCTTGTCGGACCGCTCGACGCTGCTGTACTCGCGGGCCATGTTGTCCGGCTCGTTCCACAGGTCCCAGCCCAGAACCCTTTGGTCGTAGCGGAATTGGGACATCACACCGGTGACGTAATCTTGCAGGGTGCGGTAGTAGTTGCGGTCACCGAGCCGCTCGGCGCCCGGGCTCTGCACCCATCGTGAGTTGTGGATGCCCGGCCGCGGCGCAAGCTGCGGACCCGCCTTGGGGTGCGGATCCCAGCAGGAGTCGAACAGCACGAACATCGGCTTGATGCGGCGTCGGGCGGCGACCGAGACGAACTGGGCCAGCCGGTACTGAAAGCCCTTGCGGTCTTGCGCCCACAGCTGGTCGTGCAGGAACACCCGCACGGTGTTCAAGCCGGCCGACCGGGCCCATCCCAGCTCGGCGTCGATGCGTCGCAGGTCGAATGTCCCGGGCTGGAACATCTCGAGCTGGTTGACGGCGGTCGAGGTGATGTAGTTGGAGCCGACGGGCCAACCCTGCGCCCGATACCAGCGGTTGGCCCGGTCGACCGACCATCGGCCCGGTGCCGCGCCGGCCCGGGGCATACCGCTCAGCGAGGGACCAGCCGCCAACAGGAGGGGCAACCCCAGTGCCGTTCGACGTTTCACGAAGTGACCATAACGTCCGGACCTGTGGCGGGGTGTCCGAACCTCCGGCCTGTCGCCCGGCAAATCGGCCGGGTGCGACCGCGGCGCCGGGCGGCCACTTAGACTGCACCGAAATTATCACTCCGATTCGCGTTGTCGGGAGGCCGGCTGTGTCGCCACATCTGCACGACAAGGTCGTCATGATCACCGGCGCGGGCGGCGGGTTCGGCAAACTGATCGCCGAGAAGTGCGCCGCCGGAGGCGCCCGGGTGGTCGGTGTGGACATCGGCGAGGCGAACCTCGCCGCCGTGTTCGACGGGATCCGCGCTGCCGGACTGTCCGGCACCCATCACGTCGCCGATGTCACCGACATGGCGCAGATGAAAGCCGCTGTGCAGCACGCGGTACAGACCTTCGGTGCGGTGGACGTCATGGTCAACAACGCCGGTGTGATGCCGTTGGCCTACTTCGCCGACCATGAACAGGCCTGGCAGCAGTGGCACCGCGCGATCGACATCAACATCAAGGGCGTGGTGAACGGGATCTCGGCCGTCTACGACCAGATGATCGGCCAGGGCCGGGGCCATGTCGTCAACATCTCGTCGATCTACGGCAACGCCGGCGTGGCGGGCTCGGGCGTCTACAGCGCGACGAAGGCCGCGGTCGGTGTGCTGTCGGACTCGCTGCGCAGCGAGGCCAAGGGGAAGATCAAGGTGACCACGGTCAAACCGACCGGCGTGCTCGGCACCAACCTGGGCAGCGGGGTCGTCAACGGCGCGGCGATCATGGGCATCGTCGGTTCGCGTGCCGAGAACTACCTGCAGTCGATGACCGCATTCGCCAACGGCACCCTGGCGGCCGAGCAGACCGACGTCGACTCGGTGAAGTACTGGCTGATCACCCCCGACGACCTCGCCGACGCGGTGGTACACGTGATCGACCAGCCGTGGGGCATCAGTATCAGCGACATCACCGTGCGGGCCAGCGGCGAGGACTACATCTACTGACCGGAGGCGGCTGCGGCATGGCTGACTGGGATTCGCCGGCTTTCACCGCTGCCGAAGCGGCCCGCTATCACGCCGCCGGCTGGTGGTCACAGCTCACGCTGTCGGCCGCGGTGCGCCGCAACGCGCAACGTGTCCCCGACCGGGCCGCCTACGTCGACTATCTCGGAGCGGGACTGACCTGGCGAGAATTCGACGCCGCGGCCGACGCACTGGCGGCGCAGCTGGCCGGGATCGGGGTGGCAGGCGGTGACCGGATCGCGGTGTGGCACCGCGACTCCGCGGCCATCCACGTGCTGTTCGTGGCGATCGAACGATGCGGTGCGGTGGTGGTCGGCATCGGCGCGCGCGCCGGAACCCGCGAGGTGACGTCGATCCTGCGCGTCGCGCAACCCACCATGCTGATCAGCGACCAGCAGCGACATCGGCAGGCGCAGCAGGTCGCGGCCGAGATCTCGGTACCGGCATGGGCTTTGGGCGACGAGCTGATGCTCAACGGCGCCGACGGGCCGCCCGGGGTGCCGTCGGCCGCACTCGGGGCCGATGACGTCTTCCTGATCAACTCCACTTCCGGCACCACCGGGTTGCCCAAGTGCGTGGTGCATACCCAGAACCGCTGGCACTACTTTCACCAGCTGGCCGTCGCGAACGGGCAGCTGCGGGCCGACGACGTCTTCGCGCCCTTCATTCCCACCCCGTTCGGCTTCGGACTCTGGACCAGCCACACCACCCCGATCCATCTCGGGACCACCGCGGTGCTGCTGGAACGTTTTACCGCGGCGGCGGCCTGTGCCGCCATAGCGCAGCATCGGGTCAGCGTATTGTGCTGTGTCAGCACACAATTGACGATGATGATGGCGGATCCGGCTAGCCGGCAGTTCGACCTGAGCTCGTTGCGTGTGGTCTTCACCGGCGGTGAGGCGCTGCCCTACCGGCCCGCAGCGGAGTTCGAGGAGCTCACCGGGGCCAAGATCCTGCAGTTCTACGGGTCCAACGAGACCGGGGTGCTCAGCGGCACCACCCTCGACGACCCGCTGGATAAGCGGTTGCGCACCGGTGGGCGCATCGTCGGCGAGATGGCCGTCCGGCTGTTCGGCGGCGAAGACGGCGACACCGACGTGACCGGCACCGGCCGGGGCCAACCCGCGTGCCGCGGGCCGGCGACCAGCCTGGGGTATCTGAACGGCGTCGATCACGACAAGCTGTTCACCGCCGACGGCTGGATGCGCATGGGCGACATCTGCGAGATCGACGCCGACGGCTACCTGACCGTCACCGGGCGGACATCGGATTTCATCCTCCGCGGCGGCAAGAACATCAGCGCCGCCCAGGTCGAGGACGCGGTGATGACCCACCCGGCGGTCGCGGTGGCCGCCGCGGTCCCGATGCCTGACGAGGTGTTCGGCGAAAAGGTCTGCGTCTACGCCGAACTCACCGAAACCGGCACCCTGGAACTGCCCGAACTCGTCGAGCACCTGCTGGGCCTCGGGGTGTCCAAAGAACTGCTGCCGGAACGCCTCGTCGTCGTCGACGAGCTGCCGCGCTCATCCGGTGGGAAGATCGCCAAGGGCCGGCTGCGGGCGATCAGCGGCGCGGCCACGCCCGGCTATTCATAGCCCTCATAGACCTGCGATGGGCCGTCGGGGGTGATGAGGTAGCCCACCGTCGCGACGTGCACCTCGCCGAGCGGGTCGAGTTCGCGGTAGCCGCCGAATAATTCGACGTCGTCGCCGAGCAGGCCGACCCGGAACCCGCCCCACAGATAGGGCACCGGGAACCACAGCTGCTTTCCGGGCAGCTCGTGCAACACCTCGACCGGGGGGTAACGGAACATCGCGCGCAGGTCGACGCCACGGAACAGCTGCTGGATCAAATCGTCGATGATCCCCGCGAGTTGGGCGTTGAGCGCGGCGATACGGCCGCGGTCCAGCGACGCGGCCGGCGGCTCGAGCACCTCCCGCAACGCGGCGGGCCGGTCATGTTCGACGGCGAGGTCATAGGCGGTGCGGCCGGCGGCGTCGGGCTGGCTGCGCAGCGCGCCGCGCTCGATCAGCCACGCCGCGACATCCGGCGACGCCCCGTGCCAGCCGGCCTGATGCAGCACCGTCAGCCAGGTCTTGCCGCCGGGCCGCCACGCTTTGACGTCGACCACCTGATCGCCCCGGTCGAGTTCACGGACCACCTTGCGCCAGTTGCCCCGCTTGGCCATGTCGGCCAGATACAGCGCGGCCTGGGCCTGCCGGTTGCCCAGCAGCGAGCGGTCCATCACCCCCGGCCACAGCGGCGCGTTGTTGCGGATCTCGGCGTAGGTCGTCACGGGGCCATCATGCCGTGCGGTGTCGCCGCCACGTCGGTCCCGGCCGTCGTCGGAGCGGTTCGGTAGGGTCCCTGCGCGTGACAGCGAACGTAACGCTCAAACCGGTGAATGCCCGCCTCGCCGACGAACTGGCGGTGCCCGAACGGCAGGTCGCGGCCGCGGTCGCGCTGCTCGACGAAGGCGCGACGGTGCCCTTCATCGCCCGCTACCGCAAAGAGGTCACCGGTAGCCTCGACGACGGCCAGCTGCGCACCCTCGAAGAGCGGCTGCGCTACCTGCGCGAGCTCGATGACCGCCGGGCCGCCGTGCTGTCCTCCATCGAGGAGCAGGGCAAGCTCACCGCCGAGCTGCGGGCCGCGTTGCTCACCGCCGACACCAAGGCCCGCGTCGAGGACATCTATCTGCCCTACAAGCCCAAGCGCCGCACCAAGGCGCAGATCGCCCGGGAAGCCGGGCTGGAACCGCTGGCCGAGCGGCTGCTGGCCGACCCGTCGCTGGACCCGCAGCAGACCGCGGCGGAGTTCACCTCCGAGGCGGTCACCGACGCCGCGGCGGCGCTGGAGGGGGCGCGCGCCATCCTGGTCGAACGGGCCGCCGAGGACGCCGAACTGGTGGGCGCCGTGCGGGAGAGATTCTGGTCGGCCGGTTCGCTGCGTACCGCACCCAGATCCGCGGATGCCGCGAAAAGTCCGGCGGCACAGAAGTTCCGGGACTACTTCGAGTTCACCGAAGCGCTGGAAGACATGCCGTCACACCGCGTGCTGGCAGTGCTGCGCGGCGAGAAGGAGGAGGCGCTGACGCTGGCCTTCGACGGCGGCGACGACGCGCCATACCAGGCGATGGTCGCCAAGTCGCTCGGGGTGGACATGACCGCATCCGGCAAGGCGGCGCCGTGGCTGGCCGAGACCGTGCGGTGGGCGTGGGACACCCGCCTGGCGTTCTCGGCGGCCGTCGAGGCGCGGATGCGGCTGAAGCAGCGCGCCGAATCCGACGCGGTGGCGGTGTTCGCCCGCAACCTCAAGGACCTGCTGCTGGCCGCGCCCGCCGGCAACCGCACCACGCTCGGGCTGGACCCGGGCTTTCGCACCGGGGTGAAAGTCGCCGTCGTCGACGGGACCGGCAAGGTGCTCGACACCTGCGCGATCTTCCCGCATCAACCCCAAAAGCAGTGGGACACCGCCAAGGCGACGCTGGCGGCCTTGGTCGCCCGGCACGGCGTGGAATTGATCGCCGTCGGTAACGGCACCGCGTCGCGGGAGACCGACGCGCTGGCCGCCGAACTGATCGCCGACCTCAAAGCGGCCGGCGGCACCGCCCCGGTCAAAGCGATGGTCAGCGAAGCCGGCGCCTCGGTGTACTCGGCGTCGGCCTACGCCGCCCACGAACTACCCGACCTGGACGTCACGCTGCGCGGGGCGGTCTCGATCGCCCGCCGGCTGCAGGATCCGTTGGCCGAGCTGGTCAAGATCGAGCCGAAGTCGATCGGGGTGGGCCAGTACCAGCACGACGTGACACCGGGAACGCTGGCGCGCAGCCTCGATGCGGTGGTCGAGGACGCCGTCAACGCGGTCGGCGTCGACCTCAACACCGCATCGGCGCCGCTGCTGGCCAAGGTGTCGGGAGTGTCGGAGTCGCTGGCCGAAGCCATCGTGGCCCATCGTGACCAGACCGGGCCGTTCCGTAGCCGGGCCGCGCTGCTCGACGTACCACGGTTGGGGCCCAAGGCATTCGAACAGTGCGCCGGGTTCCTGCGCATCCGCGACGGCGACGACCCGCTGGACTCCTCGGGCGTGCACCCCGAGGCCTACCCGGTGGTGCGGCGCATCCTGGACCGCGCGCATGTCGCGCTGGCCGAGATCATCGGCGACGAACGGCTGCTGCGGTCGCTGCCGCCCGGAGACTTCGCTGACGACCGGTTCGGGATCCCGACGGTGACCGACATCCTCGCCGAGTTGGAGAAACCCGGACGCGACCCGCGGCCGGCGTTCTCCACCGCCACATTCGCCGACGGGGTGGAGAAGCTGGCCGACCTCAAGGTGGGCATGGTGCTGGAGGGGGTGGTGACCAACGTCGCCGCCTTCGGCGCCTTCGTCGACATCGGGGTGCACCAGGACGGCCTGGTGCACGTCTCGGCGATGGCCGACCGGTTCGTCTCCGACCCGCACGAGGTGGTCCGATCCGGGCAGGTGGTCAAGGTGAAGGTCGTCGGCGTCGACGTGGACCGGCAGCGCATCGGGCTGAGTCTGCGGCTGGGCGACAAGCCCGCCCGCGGTCCGGCCGCCAAACCGGCTGCGCGGCGTGACCCCGGCAAGCAGAATCGGGGGCGGCGCTCCGGCAACGGTGCCGGTCGCCGGGAGCCGGCCCCGGGCGGCGGCTCGATGGCCCAGGCATTGCGGGACGCCGGATTTTAGAAGGTAGGACCAGCATGGCGACGGTGGACAGCGCACAAGCAGATCTCGCGCGGGAGTTCGCCGGCATCGTCGGCGCCGCCGGACTGCTCACCGGCGAGCAGATCGGCCCGGACTACGGCCACGACGAAGCGCTGGTCGGCGCGCCGGTGACACCGCGCTACGTCGCCCGCCCACAGACCGCCGAACAAGTCGCGGCGCTGCTGGCCGCCGCCACGAGGGCGACGGTTCCGGTCACCGCCCGCGGATCGGGGACCGGGCTGTCGGCGGCCGCGCGGCCCTGCGCCGACGGTCTGCTGATCTCCTTCGAGAAGATGAACGCGATCTGCGAGATCGACACCGACAACCAGGTCGCGGTGGTGCAGCCCGGGGTCACCCTGGCCGACCTCGACACCGCGACCGCCCACGCCGGGTTGATGTACACCGTCTTTCCCGGCGAGCTGTCCGCCAGTGTCGGCGGCAACGTCGGCACCAATGCCGGCGGCATGCGGGCGATCAAATACGGGGTGACCCGCCACAATGTGCTCGGGTTGCAGGCCGCGCTGCCGACCGGTGAGCTGATCCGTACCGGCGGGAAGATCACCAAGCTGTCCACCGGCTACGACCTGACCCAGCTCATCATCGGCTCGGAGGGCACCTGCGCGCTGGCCACCGAGGTCACCGTGCGGCTCTACCCGCGGCTGGCGCACTCGGCGACGCTGTTGGTTCCGTTTCCCGACCTACCCGCGGTGATGCGCGCGGTGCCCACGGTGGTGCGCAGTGGCGTGGACCCGGTGATCCTCGAATACGTCGACAAGCTCACGCTGGCCGCGATCAGCTACTCGCAGAATCTGAACCTGGGCATCCCCGACGCCGTCCGCGAGACCGCCGAAGCCCACCTGGTGATCGGACTGGAGCACCGCGACCACGACCGGCTCGACGACGACGTGGCGATGCTGGGCGAACTGCTGGCCTCACTGGGGGCGATCGATGTCTATGTACTGGAAGGAAACTCGGCGCACGCGCTGGTCGAGGCCCGCGAGAAGGCGTTCTGGACGGCCAAGGCCGCCGGTGCCCACGACGTCATCGACGTGGTGGTTCCGCGTGCGGTCATGCACCAGTTCTTCACCCGCGCACAAGAGCTCGCGCAAGCTGCCGGTGCCGGCGTGGTCGGCTGCGGACACGCCGGCGACGGCAACGTCCACCTGGCGGTGTTCTGCGCCGACGACGACGTCCGGCACCGGCTGCTGCACGACATCTTCGGTGCCGCGATGGCGCTCGGCGGTGCGATCTCCGGCGAGCACGGCCTGGGGCGGGTCAAGACGCAACACTTCCTGGACCTGGAGGATCCGGTGAAGATCGCCCTGATGCGCCGGATCAAGGACGCTTTCGACCCCGCCGGAATCCTCAACCCGGGCGTGCTTCTATAGGACGAACCCGCGACCGGGAACCCTCCGACGCCCCGCCGGCGTGTTCCGTCGCAGAATTCCCGCTCGGCGCACTGCCAGACGATGAAAGGCGACCTGATGACCAACGGAGCACAGGCCTTGATCACCACCCTGGTCGACAGCGGCGTGCGGGTCTGCTTCGCCAACCCCGGCACCTCCGAGATGCATTTCGTGGCCGCCCTGGATTCGGTACCGCAGATGCGCGGCGTGCTGTGCCTGTTCGAAGGCGTGGTGACCGGCGCCGCCGACGGGTACGCCCGCATCGCCGGTAAGCCGGCCGCCACCCTGCTGCACCTGGGGCCCGGGCTGGGCAACGGGCTGGCCAACCTGCACAACGCCCGACGCGCCCACGTGCCGGTTGTCAACGTCATCGGCGATCACGCCACCTACCACAAGAAATACGACGCGCCGCTGGAATCCGACATCGAACCGCTGACCGACTGGACCCACGGCTGGGTGCGTCGCACCGGCACCGGCGGCGACGTCGGCCGGGATGCGGCCGAAGCGGTGGCCGCCTCGCTGGCCAGCCCGGCGCAGGTGGCCAACCTGATCCTGCCCGCCGACATCTCCTGGGACGACGGCGCGCAGCCGGCCGGCCCTGTCGACCCGGTGCCGCCGGCCGCCCCCGACGAGCATGCCGTCGCCGAGATCGCCGAGGTGCTGCGCAGTGGTGAGCCGGTGGCACTGCTGATCGGTGGCCCGGCCGCCGCCGAGGTGAGCGCCTTGGAGGCCACCGACCGGATCGCCGCGGCGACCGGCGCCCGCGCGCTGGTCGAGACCTTCCCGGCGCGGCTGGCTCGCGGCGCCGGGGTGCCGGTGATCGACCGGCTCGGCTACCTGGCCGAGCAGGCGGCGTTCCAGCTCGACGGCATCAAGCACCTGGTGGTCGCCGGCACCCGGGCCCCGGTGTCGTTCTTCGCCTACCCGGGCAAGCCCAGCGACCTGGTGCCGGAAGGCTGTGCCGTGCACAACCTGGCCGGTCTCGAGACCGACGTCGTCGCCGCGCTGGTGCGGTTGGCCGAGGCGGTGGCACCCGACGTGCCGCCGCGGCCCGCGCCCGCCGCCGGCGGCGAGTTGCCGTCGGGACCGTTGACCCCGCAGAACTGGGTGCAGGTGATCGGGGCGCTGCTGCCGGACGACGCGATCATCTCCGACGAGTCCAACACCTCGGGCCTGATGCTGCCGGCGGCCACCGCCGGGGCGCCGCGCCACGACGTGCTCAGCCTCACCGGCGGGGCGATCGGCCAGGGCCTGCCGGTCGCACTGGGCGCCGCCGTCGCCGCGCCGCACCGGCCGGTGATCGCGCTGCAGGCCGACGGCAGCGCGGCCTACACCATCTCGGCGTTGTGGACGATGGCGCGGGAGAACCTCGACGTGACCACGGTGCTGATCAACAACAGCTCGTACGCGATCCTGCGCATGGAGCTGGCCCGGGTGGGCGCCGAGGGCGGGGGACCTAAAGCAAACGACCTGCTCGACCTGTCACGGCCCAACATGGATTTCGCCAAGATCGCCGAGGGCTTCGGGGTGCCGGCCACGATCGCGACCAGCTGCGAGGAACTGGCCGAACAGTTCCGCCGGGCAATCGAAGAACCCGGACCGCACCTGATCGACGCGCGGATCCCGA
Organism: uncultured Mycobacterium sp.; assembly: GCA_964397355.1. Taxonomy (GTDB): domain Bacteria; phylum Actinomycetota; class Actinomycetes; order Mycobacteriales; family Mycobacteriaceae; genus Mycobacterium. Next base: position 20,347 of record CAYNJD010000017.1, read on the forward strand.
CACTGTTCTGACCGCGTCGGTGTGGCCGAGCCCGGTCTAACTGATCGTCAGCCGGTTCGCGGCGAACGCGGCGGCCTCGTGGGCCTTCCCGTCCTGCACGTACATCAGGTGCGGGACCACGCTGCCGCCGTCTTCGCAGTAGATGTCACCGGCCAGGCAGAAGTCGATGCTCTTGGGCTGGTAGGTGGCGGCGAGCACCGGCAGCGGGCCGCCCCACAGCGAGGTGGAGTACGGGCTCGACGGCGGCCCGAACAGCGCCACCGCGGCGACATGGTGGGCGACCGCGGGCGGCAGGGCATGGCTGGACATCTCGATCACACTGGCGCCCTGCGAGTAGCCGCCGAGTACCAGCTTGGTGTCGGGGCAGTTGGCGACCGTGGCCTGGATGTGGGCGGTCGCGTCGTTCTCGCCGAGCTGCGCGCTGTTGCGATAGTCGGTGCTGGCCGGGTAGTCGACCGCGTAGACCCGGACGTCGCGGCCGGGCAGCTGTTCGGTGAGGGAGGCGACGAACGCCTCGCCGACGTCACCGAGCCCGGCGGGCTGCCCGGAGCCCCGGGCGAACACCACCTCGGTGTCGGGGCAGGGCTCGGCGGCGGCTACCGGGGTGCCCGCCGGCGCGCTGAGCAGCGTTCCGGTCAGCATGACCGTGGCGGCGACGGTGCGAACAGTGTTACGCAAGATCATTCTTAGATGCTGACATGCCTCGGTCTCGTGCCTGGTCCGTGGGTCGGAATTCAACCCCGCGCAGAACCGGTCAGCGACTCGAACGGCCCGCAACCGGGCAGCGCCGCCGGTGGTGCCACCAGCAAACCGAAATGACGCTGCTGCGCCGCGAATACAGAGGTTACAGCCGGTTTGCCGCGTACGCGGCGCCTTCGTCGACGATTCCGTCGTAGGCGCCCGGGGCGTGTGCCGCGAAATTCATGCCCTCGGAGCAGATCGGATCCTCCGGCGTGCACAACCGGATGGTCTTCCCGGCATACGCGGGGCCGATGACCAGCGGCGGTTGTCCCAGGAAGTTCATCGCCCGCTCGTTCGGGGTGCCGAAGAGCACCACGGCGGCGACGTGGTCGGCCACCTCGGGGGGCATCGGCCGTGGTACAT
>CAYNJD010000018.1:0-21309 GCA_964397355.1 uncultured Mycobacterium sp.
GCAGGCTCTCGACCACTATGAGCGCAGTCGCCGCCCTAGCGGTCGCAAGTCCGTTCGCAGCTGTCGCAGTAACCGAGCTTGTCGCCCACAACGACGCCCCGCAGCACCACGACTTCGTCGCGGCGTCCTCGGTGGCCGACCTGCCCAACGAGCTGATCTCGGCCCTCACGCAGGGACTGTCCCAGTTCGGGGTGAACATTCCGCCGGCCCCCGGCCTCGGTGGCGGGTCGAGCATGTACCCCGCCTCGTCGGGCCTGACCTCACCGGGCACGTACCCCGCCTCGCCGGGCCTGACCTCGCCGGGCCTGACCTCGCCGGGGCTCACCGACCCGTCGCTGACCACGCCGTCGCTGGGCACGCCGCCGGCGGGCACCCCGGGTGTCACGACCTCGGGCCTGACCTCGCCGGGGCTGACCACGCCGTCGCTGGGCACGCCGGGAACCACCTCCCCCGGCCTGACCACGCCGTCGCTGACGGACCCGTCGCTGGCCGGCCCGGGATTGACCAGCAGCCCGGGGCTGACCAGCCCGACCAGCCCCGGGCTGACCAGCCCGGACACCGGCCTGCTGGGCTCCGGTGACCCGCTGACCTCGCCGGCGGGCCTGGACCCGGGCCTCGACGGCACCTACCCGATCCTCGGCGACCCCTCGCTGGGCATGGGCATGCCGGAGGAGAAGGGCGGAGTCGTCAGCGACCTGATGAGCGCGGCCAACCAGCTGGGCGCCGGACAGGCCATCGACCTGCTCAAGGGTGTGGTGATGCCGTCCATCGCGCAGGCCGCGCAGGGCGCCGCACCGGCCGCCGCGGCCGCACCGGCCGCCGCGGCAGCGGAGGTGCCGGCCCCGTAACACCAAGGAACCTGTTTCCTGACGGCACCGCAGAGTCGGCTCACCCCCGGGCCAGATGGACTCTGCGGTGCCGTTGACTGTCGGCCGTAGCGTGTCGCATCACTAACAACACAAGGCACATACGTAACATCAGCACGTGCCAACCCGTCGTCCCCCGCCGACGATCAAGCTGACCGCTACCGTCGCGACCGTGCTGATCCTGCCGTGGGCACTGGACTCCGGGTCGGGATTCAAGTCCGCAGACACTCCCCCGAGCGCCGCGGCGATCAAGCTGAATCAGCAACCGCTGACCGACCTCGAACCCGGAGTCACCGTCCGCGAGATCACCCAGGACGAACCGTTCACCATGGTCGCGCTCACCGGCGCCGACCTGACCGGCACCTCGGCCAAGGTCCGCGCCAAACTCGCCGACGGCTCCTGGGGCCCCTGGTACGCCACCGCCCACGAGGTCAAGGAACAAGCGCCGCGCCCCGCGGATGCCCCCGGCCCGGACGGCACCGAACCGGTCTTCGTCGGCCGGACCACCGCGGTGCAGATCGCGGTCACCCGCGCCGACTCGACGGCGCCGGAGGCCACGGCGAAAACCAAGCCCGGGCCCAAGCCCGAGATCAAGGATCCCAAGCCCGACCTCGGCTATGTGCCGGCCACCGCCTCGCAGCCGTTCGCGCAGAACATCAACGCGGTGCTGATCACCCCGCCGAAGGCCCCGGTCGACGTGCAGTGGAGCCCGCCGAGCGCGGTGCTGGCGCCGGGCCAGCCACCCAACGTCATCCCGCGCAGCCACTGGGGCGCCGGCGCGCGCGGCCGCTGCGGCAAGCCGGTGGAGAGCGGCCCGGTCCACGCCGCGGTGGTGCACCACACCGCGGGCTCCAACGACTACTCCCCCGAGGACTCGGCGCAGATCATCCGGGCGATCTACGCCTACCACACCCGCACGCTGGGCTGGTGCGACATCGGCTACAACGCCCTGGTGGACAAGTACGGCCAGGTGTTCGAGGGCCGGGCCGGCGGCGTCACCAACGGCATCATGGGCAGCCACGCCGGCGGGTTCAACCGCAACACCTGGGGCGTGTCGATGATCGGCACCTTCGAGGAGGCGCCGCCCAGCCGGATTCAGCTCGAGACCGTCGGCCGGCTGCTGGGCTGGCGGTTGGGGCTGGACCGCATCGACCCGCGCGGTGTCGCGCAGCTGGTCTCCACCGGCGGCGCCTTCACCAACGTTCCGCGCGGCACGGCGCTGACCCTGCCGGTGATCATCGGCCACCGCGACGTCGACGCGACCGAGTGCCCCGGCGAGCAGGGGTACGCGATGCTCAACGAGATCCGCGAGATCGCAGCGCACTTCGGTGATCCGCCCGAACCGCCGGACCTGGCCACCATGATGGCCGGCGGCGCCATCCACGCCCGCTGGCTGGAGCTGGGCGGCGCCGAGGGCATACTCGGTGCGCCCACCTCGCCGGAGTCGATCGGCGCGGGTTCGGCCAAGTACGCCACCTTCGAGCGCGGCGCGGTGTACTGGTCGCCGGAGACCGGCGCGCAACCGGTCACCGGGGCCATCTACGAGGCCTGGGCGTCGCTGGGCTACGAACGCGGCATGCTGGGGCTGCCCACCAGCGCCGAGCTCGCCGAACCGGAGTGGATCGGCCAGAATTTCCAGCACGGCACGCTGAACTACCACCGGGCCAGCGGCACCGTCTTCCGGGTCATCGACGGCAACGCCGAGGAGTTGCCGCCGCCCGCGCCGGACGGCCCGCCGGTGCAGTTGGAGCGCTTCTCCCGGGTGGTCGACCCGTTCGCCGTCGGTTAACCGTCGTTGACTCCGCGCTGAGGGCGGGTGTTACTCGCACTTCTTCGCCCTGGACGCTGGATCAACGCGGGAAAATTCGCTCCAGCACCCGCGCCAGGCCGTCGTCGGTGTTAGGTGCGGTGATCTCGGCGGCGGCGGCCAGCACCTCGGGATGGGCGTTGCCCATCGCCACGCCGTGGCCCGCGGCCAGCAGCATCGGCAGGTCGTTGGGCATGTCCCCGAAGGCCACCACCTGCTCGACGCCGATCCCCAGCGGCGCGATCAGCTCCGCGATGCCGGTGGCCTTGGTGATGCCCGCCGGCACCACCTCGACGAGTCCGTTGTTGGTGGAATAGGTGAGCTCCGCGGCGGTGCCGATGTGGGCCGCCAGCTCCGCGGCCATATCAGCGCTGGCCGCCCCGGCCTTGCGGACCAGCAGTTTGATCGCCGGCTGGGACAGCAGGTCCTCGCGCGACACCTCGGTGTTGTCCGGGTTGAGCCAGGCGTGTTCGTAGCCGGGCGAGCTGACGAACTGCGGCGTCACCGCGTCGTGTGCGCGTTCGCCGATGCGCTCCACGGCCAGGCCGGCGCCCGGGATGACGCGGCCGACCACCTCGGCGAGTTTGACCAGGCTGTCGGCCGACAGCGTCCGCGCCGAGACGACCCGGTCGGTGGCGGGATCGTAGATGACGGCGCCGTTGGCGCACACCGCCATCGGGGCGAACCCGAGCGCGTCGACGACCGGCGGGATCCAGCGGGGCGGGCGCCCGGTGGCCAGGATGAAGCCGGAGCCAGCATCAATGGCCGCGTGCACCGCCGCCCGGGTCCGTTCGGTGATGTTCTCGGTGTCGTCGAGCAGGGTGCCGTCGACGTCGCTGGCGATCAGCGCGGGGGGCCGGTGTTCCATCAGCGCCGACTCAAACCGGCCAGCGCCCGGCGCAGCCGGCCGCGGTCGGCCCGCTCCAGCCGTTTGCGGTCGCGTTCGGCCAGCTCGGCTTCGCGGAGCGCCAGCGCTTCGGCCATGGTCGGGGCGCTGCCGCCGAGGCGCCGCGGCACCCAGTAGGCGCCGGCGGGGTGGGGGTACTCCAGCTGCGCCTGTTCGAGCATCGCGGCCATCCGCTCACGCAGCTCGCGGGTGGTGGCGTGGATGTCGTCGGAGGTGGCCATCGGCTCGCCGATCTTCACCAGCACCGGAATGTGGTTGCGCCACAGCGTCTTCGGGTGGTCCTTGGTCCAGACTCGATGCATCCCCCAGACGATGACCGGGATGATCGGGACGCCGGCGGCGTGGGCCATCCGCGCGGCGCCGGTCTTGAACTCCCGCAGTTCGAAGCTGCGGCTGATGGTGGCCTCCGGGTGCAGCCCGACCAGCTCGCCCTCGCGCAACCGCTGCACCGCCACGTCGTAGGCGCCGGCCCCGGCGGAGCGGTCGACCGGGATCAGTTTGATGTGCCGGATCACGTAGCCGATCACCGGCACCTCGGTCATCTCCGCCTTGATCATGAACCGCAGCCGGCGTTGCCGCTGCAGCGCCGCGATCGAGGCAGGATACCAGTCCAGGTAGCTGGTGTGGTTGAGGGTGAGCACCGCGCCGCCGCGCTCGGGGATGTGCTCCAGCCCGTCAAACGTGGGGTGGGGCCCGTTGGCCTTCACCAGCCGCGGGATCACGATCTCCAGGGTCCGGAACAGGGGCTCGGCCATGCTCAGTCCTCCCCGTCCGAGGGGCCCGGCCGGCCACGCGCGCCGTCGCGCATCCGCTGCGCCAACTCCCGTTCGTCGAGAACCTTCGCCTCCTCGAGGGTGGGCGCGCTGCCGCCCATCCGCCGCGGCACCCAGTACTCGCCGGCCGGGTGCGGGTAATCCTGCTGCACCTGCGCCAGCATCGGTGCCATTCGCTCACGCAACGCCGCGCTCAGCGTGGCGGGGTCGCCGGCCGGGGCCAGCGGCGGACCCACCAGCACGGTGATCGGAATCCTGCTGCCGATCAGCCGCGCCCGCGGGTGGTCCTTGGTCCACAACCGGTGAGCACCCCACACGATCAGCGGGATGATCGGCACCTGCGCCTCGATGGCCATCCGGGCGGCCCCGGACTTGAATTCCTTCAGCTCGAAGCTGCGGCTGATGGTGGCCTCCGGGTAGACCCCGACCACCTCGCCGGAACGCAACGCCTCCACCGCGTTTCGGTAGGCGCCGGCACCGGCGCGGCGGTCCACCGGGATGGTGCCGGTGTGGTTGATCAGGAAGTTCACCACCCGCACCTGCTGCATCTCGGCCTTGATCATGAACCGCATCCGGCGGCCCCGCCGATACACCGCCAGCGCCGCGGGCAGAAAGTCGACGTAGCCGGTGTGGTTGATCGCGATCACCGCGCCGCCGGCCGCCGGGATGTGCTCCAGGCCGCCGAAGTCCAGCCGGCTGCCGGATACCTTCACCGCCGTCACCGCTGCGAGTTCCAGCGCACGAAAAACCGGCTGCATGCCAGGTCTACTCCGCGGTGCCCGTCGGAGTCGGTGGCTGCTGGTTGCGGGCGGCCCGCTCTTCGGCCTTGCGCTGGGCCTCTTCGGCGTCGAGCCGGGCCGCCTCGGCCGGGGTGGGGGCGCCGCCGCCGAGCCGGTGCGGCACCCAGAACGCCCCGGCCGGATGCTCGGGATAGGCGTCCTGCACCTGCTCGAGCAGATGCTGCATGCGGGCGTGCAGCAGTGCCCGCAGGTCCTCGACCGGCAGCGTCGGCGGGATCGGCTCGCCGACCGCCACCGAGACCGGCACCTTGGAGCGCCCCAGCCGCTTCGGGTGGTCCTTGGTCCAGATCCGCTGGGCGCCCCACACGATGTGCGGGATGATCGGCACCTGGGCCTCGACCGCCATCCGGGCGGCGCCGCTCTTGAACTCCTTGAGCTCGAAGCTGCGGCTGATCGTCGCCTCCGGGTAGACCCCGACCAGCTCACCGGCCCGCAGGTAGTCCACCGCGGCGGCGTAGGCGTCCGCGCCGGCGCCGCGGTCCACCGCGATGTGCCGGCAGCCGCGCATGATCGGCCCGGTGACCCGGTGGTCGAAGGTCTCCTTCTTGGCCATGAAACGCACCCGCCGGCGCGGCTTGTTGTCGTAGGCGGCCAGCCCGGCGAACGCGAAGTCCAGGTAGCCGGTGTGGTTGATGGCGACCACCGCGCCTCCGGTGGCGGGCACGTTCGCCGCGCCGGTGACGGTGATCTTCACCCCCTGGAAGCGCCACAACGTGCGCGCAACGGTGGCGACACTCCCGTACCAAGGCTCCACAGTCGACCAGCCTAGGCGATGGCACCGGCCACGCCGCCGTTAAGCTCGGAAGGAACGTCTTACAGCGTCGGGAGAAGGTACACGTGCAGGTCACCAGCGTCGGGCACGCCGGCTTCCGGATCGAGACCGCCGCGGGCTCCATCCTGTGCGACCCGTGGGTGAACCCGGCCTACTTCGCGTCCTGGTTCCCGTTCCCGGACAACTCCGCGCTGGACTGGGACGCCCTCGGTGGCTGCGACTACCTCTACATCTCCCATCTGCACCACGACCACTTCGACCCGGCCCACCTGGCGGCCCACGTCAACAAGGACGCGGTGGTGCTGCTGCCGGACTATCCGGTGCCCGACCTGCGCGGCGAGCTGGAGCAGCTGGGCTTTCACCGGTTCTTCGAGACCACCGACTCGGTACGGCACACCGTGAGCGGGCCCAAGGGCGAGCTGGACGTGATGATCATCGCGCTGCGCGCCCCGGCCGACGGCCCGATCGGCGACTCCGGGCTGGTGGTCTGCGACGGTGTGACCACCGTTTTCAATATGAACGACTCGCGCCCGATCGACCTGGACGTGCTGGGCGCGTTCGACGCCATCGACGTGCACCTGCTGCAGTACTCCGGGGCGATCTGGTACCCGATGGTCTACGACATGCCGGCGCGCGCCAAGGAGGCGTTCGGCACCCAGAAGCGGCAGCGTCAGATGGACCGCGCCCGCCAGTACGTCTCCCACGTCGGCGCGACCTGGGTGGTGCCCTCGGCCGGCCCGCCGTGCTTTTTGGATCCGGAGTTGCGCTACCTCAACGACGACCGCGATGATCCGGCCAACATCTTCCCCGACCAGATGGTGTTCTTAGATCAGCTGCGCCGCAACGGCCACCACGGCGGGCTGCTGATGATTCCCGGTTCGACCGCCACTTTCACCGGGTCACAACTGGATTCACTGACGCATCCGCTGCCCGACGTTGACGCGGAGGCGATCTTCACTACCGGCAAGGCGGACTACATCGCGGCCTACGCCGAGCGGATGGCGCCGGTGCTGGCCGCGGCGAAGGCCTCCTGGGCGCCGGCGGCCGGCCCGCCGATGCTGGCACCGCTGCGTGAGCTGTTCGAGCCGATCATGGCCAAAAGCAACGAGATCTGCGACGGCATCGGCTACCCGGTGGAGCTGGTGCTCGACGGTGACGGCCACACCGAGACCGTGGTGCTGGACTTCCCCAAACGCATGGTGCGCGAACCGATTCCGGGTGAGAAGTTCCGCTACGGCTTCGGTATCCCGCCGGAGCTGGTGCGCACCGTGCTGCGCGACGGGGAACCGGACTGGGTCAACACCATCTTCTTGTCCACCCGGTTCAAGGCGTGGCGGGTCGGCGGCTACAACGAGTACCTCTACACGTTCTTCAAGTGCCTCACCGACGACCGGATCGTCTACGCCGACGGGTGGTTCGGCGAGAGCCACGACGACTCGGCCACCATCACCCTGAGCGGCTGGCAGATTCAGCGCCGCTGCCCGCACATGAAGGCCGACCTGTCGAAGTTCGGGGTGGTCGACGGCGACACCCTGACGTGCAACCAGCACGGCTGGCAGTGGGACCTGCGCACCGGTCGCTGCCTGACCGCCAAGGGCCACGAGCTGCGCTGCGAGAAGCTGTGAGCGCCAGCTACGACGACGGCCAGGTCGCCCTGGATCACCGGGCGATCACGTTGCGCCGCTATCACTTTCCGTCCGGCACGTCGAAGGTGATCCCGTTGAGCACCGTGCGGGGTTACAAGGCCGAGCCGCTGGGCGTGCTGACCCACCGGTTCCGGATCTGGGGCAGCTCCGATCTGCGGCGCTGGCTGCCGCTGGACGTCAAGCGGCCGCTGCGGAGCACGCTGATCACCCTGGACTTGGAGGGTTCCCCGTGGCCGCGGCCGGCGTTCACCCCGGCGGAACCACAGCAGTTCACCGAGCTGCTCGACGAGCTGCTGCAGGCCGGCCGCGAAGTGAATTGACGCTGGTCGCGACGGTGGTAGCGTTGATCGCCGCTGGACGGTAAGGGGTGGTCATGTTCGTCGACCGGGCTGGGTTGCGTTACGGCGCCTCCGACTCGGGTGTCGCCGGCGAGCACGCCCGGGCCGGCGGACAGCACTTGGCGGGCTCGGCTCCGGCGGCGGGCATGTTCGGCGATTTCGCCGACGCCGACGGATTCCACCAGACGCTCAGCGCAGCCCACGCGCACCACAGCACGGTGCTGGATCGGCATCAGCAGATCCTGGGCGGTATCGCCGACAAGGCCCGCTGCGCCGAAACGCAGTTCGGTGCCATGGATGAGCGCAACGCCCGGGCGCTGCGTGACGTGCGGTGCACCTAGAGTCGATCAGCCTGCGTCTGCTGGTCGCCGAGGCCGGTGGCGACCCGTGGGCGATCAACGCCGCGCTGCAGCACGGCCGGCCGGCCCAGATCGACAGTCTGGCGCAGGCGTTTCACAACGCCGGCCGGTCGGCCACCGAAGCCGACGCCGCCTTCGAGCAGGCCCGCAAGCGTTTCGAGGGTTCCTGGAACCGCGAGAACGGTGAGCACCCGATCAACGACTCCACCCAGGTGCAGCTGGTGACCACCTCGCTGGGGGTGCAGGCCGCCCAGCTGCCGAAGATCGCCGCCGATCTGGAGTCCATCGCCGCCGCGCTGGCCGAGGCGCAGCAGGCGGCCGCGGCGTGCATCTCCGAGCTGGAATCGGTGCTGGAGGGCATCGACAAGCATCTGACGCACCTGTTCGAGGTGGACAAGGATCCGGAGCTGAGCGCCGCGCAGCGCAACCAGGTCCACGACCAGATCGCCGATCTTCAGCAGGCCGCGATCGACGACACCAAGGAGACGCTGCGCCGCATCAAGGCCATCCGCGACACCTATCTGGCGGCACTGCGCGCCGCCGAGGGCAGGCTGCGCGCCGAGGGCTACGACCCGGGTCTGGTCAAGAACCTCGACCAACCCAAGTCCCCGCTGGGTGACCCGCTGCTGCCGATTCCCCCGGCCGACACCGACCCGCAGGTGGTCAACGACTGGTGGAACTCGCTGAGCCCGCAGCAGCGTGCGGCCTACATCGCCCAGCACTCCGAGGATCTGGGCAACCTGCGGGGCATCCCGGTGGACGTGGCCAACGAGATCAACCGGGCGGTGATGAACGACGACCTGAGCCGGGTGACCGACGTCGCGAACCTGCGCGGCGTCTCGGTCGACGAGGTGCTGGCCGACCCCGGCAGATACGGGCTGTCGGCGAGTGCGATCACCCGCTACAACAATGCCGGCCGCACCCGGGAGGGCCTGATCACCTCGGCGGCGGTGACCGACGAGCGCGGCGATCACCCGGAGGTGTTCCTGTGGCGGTACCGTCCCGAGGCCTTCGACAGCGGCGACGGCGCCGCGGCGATCGCGATGGGCAATCCCGACACCGCAGCCAATACCTCGGTGCTGGTCAAGGGCTTGGGCTCCGGTGTGGCGCAGGGGACGCTGTCCAACCCCGACGGCACCCGGCTCTACCACGAGTCGAACTGCGCCGACTGGGACAGCGACACCGCGGTGGTGATGTGGGTCGGCTACGACGCCCCCGATTCGCCGGCCGACCCCGGACTGTACCAACCGAACATGGCCCGCACCGGCGGGCAGGCCCTGGCCGCCGACGTCAACTCGCTGGCGGTCACCCACCAGGGGGCTCCCACCCACATGACGGTCGTCGGGCACTCCTACGGGTCGACCACCGTGGCCGACGCCGCCGCCGGCTACGGCATGCACGCCAATGACGTGGTGCTGGTCGGAAGCCCGGGCACCGATCTCGCCCACTCGGCGTCCGACTTCAACCTCGCGCCGGGCGGGCACGTCTACGTCGGCGACTCCGCCCGCGACGAAGTGAGCTGGTTGGGGCACAACACCATTCAGACGCCCTTCGGCGGAATCGGGCTGGGATCCGATCCCGCCATGGCCGACTTCGGCGCCACCCGGTTCAAAGCGGAACTACCCGATCGCTCGATGAACCCGTTCTACGCGCACTCCCACTACTTCGACAAGGGCTCGGAGTCGCTGTTCAGCATCGCCGACGTGGTCTCCGGCCACGGCGACGCGCTCGAACACGACGGCATGACCGCCCCGCACCGCCAGAACTCGATCCTGCCGCCGGTCCTCGACCCGGAATCCAGCCGGACCGGTACCGTCGGCCACTACCACCGCACACCCGGCGGTTAGCGACACTAGAAAGGACGGCGCGTGTGGGCCTTGTTGAAATACCCTGCGGCAGTGCTTGTCACCGGTTTGGCACTGGGCGGGTGTGCTGAGGTGACCGATCCCGTCTCCCCCGAACAGGCGCGCGCCGAAGTCATCGCCGCCGCCCGCGACATCGTCGGCGGTCTGCACGCCGAGGTCACCGAGGCGTTGTTCCGCTACGAGTCATGCAACGACCAGGGCGAGCCGCCGTTTCGCGGCGTGGTGACGATGTCGTTCTGGATGCCCGGCACCGCCCACGACCAGCCTGCCGATCCGCAGCGCGTCGTGCGGGAGCTGACCGCACACGGCTGGAGCGGCGACTCGGATTTCGTCTCGCACTCCCCCACGTTGCGCAAAGGCGACGTCGACGTCATCGTCACGGTGGTGCCACCGGCGCGCCCGGGCCAGACCTTCAACAGCCACGTCGGGGTCGACATCAACGGACAGTGCCGCGACACCTTCGACCATCGCAAGGACCACACCATCCTTCCGGTCGACGTCGAGAATGAGATCACCGGCGGCTGAAGCGATCACAGATCGGCCAGCACCTGGTGGGCGGCGTTGTAACCCGGGATGAACGTGATCCCCGGCCCGCCGTGACAGCCGGCGCTGCCCAGGTACAGGCCGTCGACCGGTAGCGGCTGTCCGACAAAGCCCCTCGGGCCGGGCCGGTTGGGGCCGATCTGGTCCGGATTCAGCAGGCCGTGGCAGTAATCACCGCCCGGTGCCCCGAACATGGTGCCCATATGCCGCGGGGTGAAGGTGGTGTGCCGGGTGATGCTGCGCTCGAAATTCGGTGCCAGCCGGGTGATCTTGTCGATCACGCGCCGTCCCATCTCCACCTTCATCTCGCCGTAGTTGCGGTTGCCCTCGATCGGGAACCACAGCGCGAACGCCGACGCGGCGTGCTTGCCGGCCGGGGCCAGGGCCGGGTCGTGCAGCGACGGGATCTGCAACACGACGGTGGGATCCGCCGGCACGATGCCGCGGCGCGCGTCCTCCCACTGCTGCTGTACTTCCTCGGGTGTGCAGAAGATGCCCAGCGAGGCCTGCATCGCCGGATCGTTGAGCGCCTCATACGGCGCGGCGAACTCCGGCGCCTCGGCCAGCGCGAAGTGCATCTGCAGGTAGGAGCCGCGGTGGTCGGTGCGGGCGTAGCGGGCGCGAATATCGTCGGGCAGGTCGGCGGCATCGACCAGTTGCGTGACGGTGAGGTCCGGGGCGATCGCCGAGACCACCACCGGTGCGCTCACGACCTCGCCGGATTCGGTGCGCACTCCGGCCACCCGCCCGGCGTCGACCACGATCCCGGCGACCGTGGCGCGCAGCCGCAGCTCACCGCCCAGGCCGGTGAAGGTGTCCCGCAGGTGGCCGGTGAGCGCCCCGATCCCGCCCCGCAGCTTCTTCATCAGCACGGTGTTCTCGTCGGGCACCCCCAGCCCGTAGGCCAGCGCCGCCGCACTGCCGGGCGTGGCCGGCCCGCGATAGAGCGTGTTGACGGCCAGCACGGTGAACGATCCGCGCAGCGCCCCGTGCTTCTCCCGGTCGGGCAGGTAGCGGTCCAGCACATCGGTGACCGAGCCGAACAGCATGTCGTCGATGGCGGAGCGCTCGAACTCGTTTGTCGCACAGGCGTACATCTCATCGAGCGTCTTCGGCGGGCGGCCCGCTTCGAAGCGGCCCAGCGCCCGGGTGGGGGCCTGGCTCCAGGCCAGCAGCCCCGCCATGCCGTTGACCGCCTCGGCGCCGTGCACCTCGGACAGGTGGGTGAACAGCCGCATCGGGTCGGTGTACTGGATCAGCGGGTCGTCGCCGACACCGCGCAGCGCCACCGACATCACCTCGAGGTCGATGCTGTCCAGGTCGTCCAGGCCCAGTTCGGCGCTGACCGCGGCCGACGTCGGGAACTGCACCGAGCCGGCGATCTCGAACCGGTAGCCGTCGAACAGCTCCACCGTGGAAGCCATCCCGCCGGCGTAGCGTCCGGATTCCAGGCACAGCGTGCGCAGCTCGGCGCGCTGCAGGATGAGCGCCGCGGCCAGCCCGTTGTGCCCGGCGCCTATGACGATCGCGTCGTAATCGGCCTTGAAACTCACCCGCGCACCCGCCCTTCCGTTGCCCGAGGCTGACACGGCGGCCGCAGTTTTGTCAATATTGACGTAACTAGAGGTTCTTGAGCGAGTCGAGGGCGGTCCGGCACATCCGGGCCAGTTCGGCCAGCGAGCGTTCCTCGCCCAGCATCCACACCTCCATCGCGGCGAACACCGCGGCCGCGATGCAGCGGGCCGACACCGCGATCCGAAGCGGGTCGGCCGGTTCATGCGGCCCATCCGCTTCAGTGGCCCGCAGCCGCTCGGCCACCGCGTCGGCGAAGTCGGCCTCGACCTGCCGAATGTGGCGCACGATCCGCTCCGGGTCGAGTTCCTCGGCGCGCAGTGCGGCGATGCGGGTCACCGCCTCGACGTCGTAGGGGAACGCGAAGATCGCCGCCTGCACGGACTCGATCATCGGCTCGGCCGCCGGACGCGCGGCCAGTGCGCTGCGGAACCACTGCAACCCGGCGTCGTAATCGGCGAACAGCAGGTCGTGCTTGGAGGTGAAGTGCCGGTAGAACGTGCGCAGCGACACGCCGGCATCGGCGGCGATCTGTTCGGCGGAGGTCTCCTCCACACCCTGGGCCAAGAACCGCACCAGCGCAGCCTGCCGCAACGCCTCTCGGGTGCGTTCGCTGCGCGCGGTCTGCGGCGCTCGGGGCATGCCGGTAAAGGTACCGCAGCACCGGACCCCGACGGAATGTCAATATTGACAAAACGTGCAGCCGTGGTGAAACTGGGCGAATGATCTCGCTCATCGTGCATGCCGTGCTGGGAGTGGCGGTGATCGGCTGGATCGTGACGGCCAACCGCGCGGTCTTCGCGAAACCACCTGGCGGCTCGCTGTTCTCACCGTTGGAGGCGCTGTACTACCTGATCGGCATCGCGTCGATCGTGCTGGGCTGGTACTTCAACATCCGGTTCGTCAACGAGTACGCGCACGGTCCGCACAACCCGATCTGGGGGCCGGGCAGCTGGGCGCAGTACATCCAGCTGATGTTCACCAACCCGGCGGCGGGTTCGGCCAGCCAGGACTACACCATCATCAATGTCATTCTGCTGCCGCTGTTTACCGTCATCGACGGCTACCGGCGCGGGCTGCGGCACCCCTGGCTGTACTTCGTGTCGAGCCTGTTCACCAGTTGCGCGTTCGCCTACGCCTTCTACTTCGCCACCATGGAACGCCAGCGCCGCCACGCCAAGGCTTCGGCGTAGCTGCGGGGTAGCGGGTCGTAGCCGGACTGCGCCGTGACGCAACGCGATAGGCTGACCGCGACGACGGGAGGCATGTCGTGGCCAAGCCGGTGGCACCGCGCGGATCCGCGCGCGAGCGCGTGCTGCAAGCGGCATTGGCGCTGTTCATGGAGCACAGCGTCGGCGGCACGTCGCTGCAGATGATCGCCGACCGGCTCGGCGTCAGCAAGCCGGCGGTGTACTACCAATTCCGCTCCCGGGACGACATCGTCATCGCCTTGGTGGAACCGATGTTCGACGACATCCTGCGGGTCATCAAGATCGCCGAGGCCATGCCGACCCTGCAGGGCAAGCGCGACGTGACGGTCAGCGCGATAGTGGAACTCGCGGTGCGATACCGGCGGCTGACGTTCCTGTTCTACGACCGCGCCGTGGAGCACGTGGTGCGGGCCCGGGAGGACTTCATGGCCGCCGGCGAGGAGGTGGCCGCCATCCTGCACGGCCCCGAGCCGGACGCCACGGCCCGCGTCATCGCGACGGCGCTGATGGCGGGAACCTTCACCGCCGCAGCCGATCCGGAACTGGAAGACATCGACGACGAGGAACTTCACCAGATCCTGCTCGACGCCGCACGCCGGGTGATGGAGCCGCTGGCCTGAGGGTCAGATCCGGCCGGACCCGACGAGTTCGTCGCGCGGCCCCCGCTGCAGCGGCGCGGGCCAGGGCGCCGGCTTGGGCCGCAGCCGCGGCACCTGCGGCCACCAGAACCACTTGCCCAGCAGGGTGGCGATCGACGGCGTCATGAACGAGCGGATGATTAGCGTGTCGAGCAGCAGACCCATGCCGATGGTGGTGCCGACCTGGCCGATCACCCGCAGTTCGGACACCGCCATCGTCATCATGGTGAAGGCGAACACCAGGCCGGCGGCCGTGACCACCGATCCACTGCCGCCCATGGCGCGGATCATGCCGGTGTGCAAGCCGGCGTGGATCTCCTCCCGCAGCCGCGACACCAGCAGCAGGTTGTAGTCGGCGCCGACGGCCAGCAGGATGATCACCGCCATGGCCAACACCATCCAGTGCACCGGCAGCCCGATGATGTGCTGCCACACCAACACCGACATGCCGAAGGCTCCGGCCAGCGAGACCACCACGGTGCCCACGATCACCAGCGCGGCCACCACCGCCCGGGTGATGATCAGCATGATGATGAAGATCAGGCACAGTGCGGCGACGCCGGCGATCATCAAGTCGTAATTGGAGCCCTCCTGCATGTCCTTGAACATCGCGGCGGTACCGCCGACATAGATCTTGGAGCCCTCCCACGGCGTGGTCTTGATCGCCTCCTTGGCCGCGAGCTTGATCGCGTCGATGTGCTCGATGCCGTCGGCGCTGAGCGGATCGCCCTCATGGGTGATGACGAACCGCACCCCGTGGCCGTTGGGGGGGATGAACATCTTCATGCCGCGCTGGAACTCTTCGTTGTCGAAGATCTCCGGCGGCAGGTAGAAGGAGTCGTCGTTGCGGGCCTTGTCGAAGGCTTCCCCCATCGCGGCGGGATCTCCCTGGGCTTCCTCCTGCTGCTTGGCCAGTGCGCTCTGGGTGGCGTAGGTGGACTCCATCATGGCCTTGGCGTTCTTCATCATCTGGATCATCGGCGGCATCAACGCCAGCATCTGCGGCAACTGGGCGGCCATCGCGTCCATGTCCGGAATGATCCCCTTGAACGCATCGGTCATGGTGTCGACGCCGTCCATGGCATCGAAGACCGACCGCAGCGCATGACAGATCGGGATGTCGAAACAGTGTGGTTCCCAGTAGAAGTAGCTGCGCATCGGCCGGAAGAAATCGTCGAAATTGGCGATCTTGTCGCGCAGTTCCTCGATGTCGGAGACCATCAGGTGCATCTTGCCGACCATGCGGCCCATGGTGGCGTTCATCTGCTCCATGAGCTCGATCATCTTGGTCATGGTGTCGATGTTGACCTGCATGTCCTCGGCCTGCGCCAGCATCTCGGCGGTGCGGTCCTCGTTGAACTTCCGGGTCATCTCCTGGCTCACCGACTGCATGCCGAGCAGGTAACCGAAGGTGGAGTGCTCCATCGGAATGCCCTGCGGCCGCGTGATGGACATGACCCGGGAGATGCCGGGCACGGCGGTGACCCGCTTGGCGATTCGCTCGATGATCAAAAAATCCGCCGAGTTGCGCACGTCATGGTCGGTTTCGATCATCAGCATCTCGGGGTTCATCCGCGCCGAGGGGAAATGCCGGTCGGAGGCCAGGAAGCCCTGGTTGGCGGGCAGGTCGGCCGGCATGTAGGCGCGGTCGTTGTAACCGGGCTGATAGCCGGGCAGTGCCAGGATGCCGACCATGGCGACCGCGGTGGCGGCGATCAGCACCGGCCCGGGCCAACGGCTCACGGCCGCACCGATTTTGCGCCAGCCGCGGCCCTGGCTGGCCCGCTTGGGTTCCAGCAGCGTGCCGAACCGGCCGGCCACCGTGATGACGGCGGACCCCATCGTCAGCGACGTGATGACGACGACCGTCATCCCGATACCCAGTGGGATGCCCAGCGACTGGAAGTACGGCAGCCGAGTGAAGTGCAGGCACATGGTGGCGCCCGCGATCGTCATCCCCGAGCCCAGCACCACATGCGCGGTGCTGCGAAACATGGTGTAGTAGGCGGCTTCCCGATCCTCGCCGGCAGCGCGGGCCTCCTGGTACCTGCCGATCAGGAAGATCGCGTAGTCGGTCGCGGCCGCGATCGCCAGCGTCACCAGCAGGCTGGTCGCGAACGGCGAGAGCCCGATCAACCCGTGGTAGCCCAGGAACGCGACGATGCCGCGGGCCGACATCAGCCCGGTCACCACCATCGACAGCGCCAGCAGCACGGTGGTGATGGATCGGTAGACCAGCAGCATCATGGTGATGATCACCACGAACGTCAGGCCCTCGATCACGTGCATGCTGCGGGTGCCGGCCTTGTCCTGATCGGCGGCCAGCGCGGCACCGCCGGTGACGTAGGCCGTGACGCCCGGCGGCGCGGTGACACTGTCGACGGCGGTCTGGACCGCCTTGACCGATTCGTTGGCCAGCGCCTCACCCTGGTTGCCGGCGGTGTAGATCTGCACGTATGCGGCCTTGCCGTCGGGGCTCTGCGCCCCGGCGGCCGTCAGGCGATCGCCCCAGAAGTCCTGGATGTGTTCGACGTGGGCGGTGTCGGTCTTGAGCTTGGCGATGATCTGGTCGTAGTAGTGATGAGCGTCGGCGCCCAGCGGTTCGTCGCCCTCGAGCACCAGCATGACCGAGCTGTTGGAGCTGAACTCCTCGAAGAGCTGGCCCTGGCGTTTGACCGCGATCATCGACGGCGCCTCCTCAGGCGTCATCTGCACGGCGGCCGTCTCGGCGACCTGCTCCAACTGCGGAACGGTCGCGTTCGCCAGCACGATGATCCCGATCCAGCCGAGCATGATCGGGATGGCCAGCCGCCGAATCCATTTGGCGATCCGGCCGCGCTCGGCGGCGTGCGCGCTCATGCGGCCTTCACCAAGCAGAAGGTCATGGCGCTGGCGCCGGTGGCGGTTCGTTCGTCTTTGAGCTCGTTGTCGATGCTGATGCGGCACCCCAGCATGGAGCCCTTGCCCTGCGCGTACAGGTTGGGCGACACCGCGGACAACGTGGTGCTCAGGGTCAACGACCAGGGCAGCACCGCGTCGTCGACGCGCTGCGGCCGGCTGTCGAGATCGAGGTAGCTGATGTCGGCGGTCGCACCGGGTTCACCGAAGACCTCGTAGGTGACGACCTTCGGGTCATACGGTTTGGTGTCGTCGACCTTGGTGCTGACCAGGCGGGAGTTGTCGCCGCCGAAGTAGGTACGTATCCGCAGCACCGTGATCGCCCCCAGCGCCACCACCACCACGATCAGCAGCGGCAGCCAGGCGCGCTGCAGCGCTTTCACCGGTCCGATTTCGCGCCGCCGGCGGCCGGCCGGGCCACCGCCGGGGTACCGGTGTCGACGACGTAGGCCGTGACCGCGACGGGTACGGGGTCAGCGCCGCGCCGGGCCGGGCCCGACGACCTGGAAAGCCGCTGCACCTGTGGTTCCAGCATCGACGACGCTCCTTTCCGGCCGGATCTGCGGTTGAGGATGATAGAAGGCGAAGTTATACGATCAGTAAAGTAGAATCAAGCGATCGATCAGTTCAACCGTGCGGCACGGCTCACATTTGTGGGCACCCCCCGGACAGCAGGAGGCATGCGGTGACCAAGCCGGTGGCCACCCGCGGGTTCGCCCGCGATCGCGTGCTGGACGCGGCACGGTCGTTGTTCACCGAGCACGGGGTCAGCGGCACCTCGCTGCAGATGATCGCCGACCGGCTGGGAGTCAACACCTCGGCGGTGTACTACCAGTTCCGCTCCAAGGCCGACATCGTCGTCGCCGTGTTCCGTCCGGTGTTCGAGGACATCTCGCGTGTGGTCCGGATCGCCGCCGCCATTCCGTCCCGGGAGATCCGACGGGAGGCCACCATCAGCGGCATGATCGAACTCGCCGTTCGGCACCGCCGGACCACGGCGCTGGTGCACACCGATCCCGCGATCGCCGAGGTGATCGAGGCCTTCGCGGAGTTCCGGGACGCTCTCGGCAGCTTGCAGGTGATCCTTGCCGGACCGCAGCCCGACCCGGCCTCGCGCACCACCGTCGCGGTACTGGTGCCCGGGATCTTCGGCGCCGCAGCCGATCCCGCGGTGGCCGACATCCCCGACGAGGATCTGCACCGAATGCTGCTGGACTGCTCGCGGCGGTTGTTCGCGGCCTGACCCGGCGCCGGGCCGGTCTGCCGAGCATCAACCGTCCCGGCCTCCTAGCGCTGCGGCTCCAACACCTCGGCCCCGACATAGGGCACCAGCGCCGCCGGTACGGCCACGCTGCCGTCGGGCCGCTGGTGGTTCTCCAGGATCGCCACCAGCCAGCGGGTGGTCGCCAGGGTGCCGTTGAGCGTCGCGGCGGTCTGCGGCTTGCCGTTGCCGTCGCGGTAGCGGGTGGCCAGCCGGCGGGCCTGGAAGGTGGTGCAGTTCGATGTCGACGTCAGCTCCCGGTAGGTGCCCTGGGAGGGCACCCACGCCTCGCAGTCGTACTTGCGCGCGGCAGACGACCCGAGATCGCCCGCGGCGACGTCGATCACCCGATAGGGCACCTCGATGCAGGCGAGCATCTCGCGCTGCCAGCCCAGCAGCCGCTGGTGTTCGGCCTCGGCCTCGTCGGGCCGGCAGTAGACGAAGCCCTCCACCTTGTCGAACTGGTGCACCCGGATGATGCCCCTGGTGTCCTTGCCGTAGCTGCCGGCCTCCCGGCGGAAGCACGACGACCAGCCGGCGTAGCGCAGCGGCCCGCCGGACAGGTCCAGGATCTCGTCGGCGTGGTAGCCGGCCAGCGGCACCTCGGAGGTGCCCACGAGGTAGAGGTCGTCGGCCTCGAGCCGGTACACCTCCTCGGCGTGCGCGCCGAGAAAGCCGGTGCCGGACATGATCTCGGGACGCACCAGCGCGGGGGTGATCATCGGCGTGAAGCCGTTGTCGACCGCCACCCGCAGCGCCAGCTGCAGCAGGCCCAGCTGCAGCAGCGCGCCGGCGCCGGTCAGGAAGTAGAACCGCGAGCCGGAGACCTTGGCGCCGCGGCCCATGTCGATCAGGCCCAGCGACTCGCCGAGCTCCAGGTGGTCGCGCGGATCGGTGATCGCCGGCGGCTCGCCGACCTCGTCGAGCACGGTGTAGTCGTCCACCCCGCCGGCGGGCACGCCGTCGATGACGACGTTGGCGATCGTCATGTGCGCGCCGCGCAACGTCGCCTCCGCGTCGGCCTGGGCGGCCTCGGCGGCCTTGACCTGCTCGGCCAGTTCCTTGGCCCGCGCCAGCAGGGCGGGCCGCTCCTCGGCCGACGCCGCGCCGACGGACCGGCTGGCCGCCTTCTGTTCGGCGCGCAGGTTGTCGGCCGCCGCGATCGCGGCACGCCGCGTGGCGTCGGCGGCCAGCAGGGCATCCACCAGGGCCGGGTCCTCGCCGCGGGCCGCCTGGGAACGGCGGACACGGTCGGGGTCTTCACGCAGCAGGTTCAGGTCGATCACGGCGCAACCCTACAACTCGACCGACAGCATCACTTTCGCATCATTTGTCACGCGCTGGCAGCTGCCTGTCAGAATGGAGCCGATGTCGAAGGCAGCCGACCAGGAAAGTCCACCCGCCAAGCGGGTGACGTGGCTGCGCACGCTGCAGGCGGCCGCGACGCGCCGCACCCTGCTGCTGACCGCGCTGGGCGCGCTGTTGATCGCCGGGCTGGTCACCGTGGTTCCGGTTCTGGACGAAGGGCACGGCGGGTTGCTGGGCCGGCTCAGTGCCGAGCCGGCCTCGGGCGCGACCGGCAAGGGCCCCGGGACGGGGCTGGGGATCGGGGCCGGCAAAGGCAATGAGGCGATCGACCAAGCGGTCGCGGGCGACTGCCTGAACTGGCCGGAGGACGACCTGGACGCGGCGACGGTGGTCGGCTGCGCCGAGGAGCACAAGTTCGAGGTCGCCGGGCCGGTCGACATGAACATGTTCCCCGGCTCCGAGTACGGCCCGGAGGCCCCACCGCCGTCGACCGCGCGCATCGAGCAGATCACCCAGGAACAGTGCGAGTCATCGGTGCGCCGCTACCTCGGCGCGAAGTTCGACCCGCACAGCAAGTTCGTCGCCAGCATGCTGTGGGCCGGCGAGCGGGCGTGGCGCCAGCACGGTGAGCGCCGGATGCTGTGCGGCCTGCAACTGCCCGGCGTGGGCGGCCGGCAGATCGCCTTCACCGGCAAGGTCGCCGACATCGACCAGTCCAAGGTCTGGCCGCCGGGCACCTGCCTGGGCATCGATCCGGCCACCAACCAGCCCAACGACGTCCCGGTCGACTGCGCGGCGCCGCACACCAAGGAGGTCACCGGCACCGTCAACCTGGCCGAGCGGTTCCCCGACGCGCTGCCGCCCGAGCCGGAGCAGGACGCGTTCATCAAGGAGACCTGCACCCGGCTCACCGACGAGTACCTGGCCCCGGTGCAGTTGCGCGACACCACGCTGACGCTGACCTACGCCACCATCTCGCTGCCGAGCTGGTCGGCCGGCAGCCGCGAGGTGGCGTGCAGCCTCGGCGCCACGCTGGGCAACGGCGGCTGGGCGGCGCTGATCAACAGTGCCCGCGGGCAGCTGCTGATCAACGGGCAGCCCCCGGTCCCGCCGCCGTCGATCCCCGCCGAACGGCTGAACCAACTGCCCAGCGGCAGCCAGCCACGTTGAGCGTGCAGATGGACCCGCGGCGGTTCGACGACCTCGTCTCCGACGCGCTGGACCTGATCCCCGCCGAGCTGGCCGCCGCCTTCGACAACGTCGTGATCCTGGTGGAGGGCCGCAACGCCGAGGAGCCCGACCTGCTCGGGCTCTACGAAGGGGTGGCGCTGACCGAGCGCGATTCGAGCTACGCCGGCTCGCTGCCGGACACCATCACGATCTACCGGGACGCGCTGCTGGACATGTGCGGCTCCGACGACGAGGTGGTCGAGGAGGTCAGGATCACCGTCATCCATGAGATCGCCCACCACTTCGGCATCGACGACGACCGGCTGCACGAACTCGGCTGGGGTTGAGCGCGGCGCGGCAGCGCGATGTTGTCGGCGCGCAGTGCTAAGAACGAGCCATGGATGACCACTGCCGAGCCTGCCGGGCCGGGTTGGAGCACTGCCACGGCACGCTCATCCACCACGTATCGCAGGCCGCCGAGTGCACCGAGGACGGCTGCCCCGGCGAGGTGCTGCCGCACTCGTTCGCGCTGGATTGCGAGGCGGTCGGCTGCCGCTGCGCCGAGGTGTACGCGC
>CAYNJD010000019.1:0-19839 GCA_964397355.1 uncultured Mycobacterium sp.
TGATGAGCGAGGACGTCGAGCGCCGGCTGGTTCAGGTGCTCGACAACCCGACCACTTCACCGTTCGGCAACCCGATCCCCGGCCTGCTGGACCTCGGGTTCGGTGCGGACTCCGGCGCCTGGGACGCCGACCTGGTCCGGTTGACCGAACTGCCGGCCGGTTCGCCGGTGGCGGTGGTGGTACGCCAGCTCACCGAGCACGTGCAGGGCGACATCGACCTGATCACCCGGCTCAAGGACGCCGGTGTGGTGCCCAACGCCCGGGTGACCGTCGAAGCCGACGAGGACGACGGTGTGACGATCGTGATGCCCGGCCACACCGACGTGAGCCTGCCCTACGAGATGGCGCACGCCGTGAAGGTCCAGAAGGTCTGACCGGCTGCCCTCAACCGGCGCGCTGACCGAAACCCTGCCGCTGCGGTAGCTGCACCCCGAGTTGGCGCGCCAGCCGGTATCCGGTGTCGGCCAAGCCGCGGATCCGGTCCGGCCGCATCCCCGACTGAAGTGCGGTGTCCAGCAGGCCCGCCATCCGGTGGTCGGGCACGCAGCGCAACGCGGCCTCCAGTGACACCCCGGCCAGCGGCCCGTCGCCCCGCGCGTAGGCGCTGAACGCCAACAGCACCAGCGCGTCGGCGCGCCACGGCGCGGGCAGCGTCCGCGACAGCGCCGACCACAACGCCTCCGCATCCGCGGCGTGCTCGCCGATCGCCAACGCGCACAGCGTGTCCCGTACCAGCACGTCGGTCAGCGCGCAGCCCAGCCGCGCCAGCTCGGCGGTGACCGGCGGCCGACCGGCGCTCAGCGCGACGACGGCGGCCAGCACCTGCTCGACGTCGCGGCGGGCCTGATCCCGCGGATCGGTGGCGGCCGCCGCCGCGCGGTCGGCCGCACAATCGTCGATCGCGGCCGCCACCGCGGCGCCGCGCTCCCCGTCGTTTGGAGCGATCACGGCCTGCAGGTCGGCGCGCCGCGGGTAGAGCCGCCGGCCCTCCAGCACCGCGGCGGCGGCCAGCGGCGATGCCTCCGGGTCGTCGACGGGGCCGCCGGCACCGCAGCCGTCGGCGCAGTGCCACCGCCCACCGTGGGCCACCCGGTCCACCACATGCGCACTCAGCAGCAGGATGTCGTTGCGCGACAACTCCTGCGACAGCGTGTCGAGCAGCCGGCGATGCTGGTCGTTGCAGACCGGGCAGTGCGCGCCCGAGGCGTCGACGATCACCGCGATCGCCGCCGCCGGGGCCGCGGCCGCGGCGACATCCGCCAGGTGGCCGAGGGCGTCGGCGACCTCCTCGGACAGGTCCACCCGCAGTACCGCACCCAGTTCACCCCCATCGAGTGAGACCAGGATCAGTGATTTCTCCGGCACGAAGCCGAGGATGGCCGGCAGCGCCGCGATCAGCGCGCCGGGGCGATTCAGTGTGAATTCCGGTTGCTTCGTCGTCATGGCAGCAACGTTGACGACAGCCACCGTCATCGGGGGCGCACCCATCCGGCGTGTGCCGCCGGTCTGTGGAGCAACCGCCAACTGTGAGCCGGCTGCCCGCCCGGCGTGTTTCGGGTGCGCGGCGCGGCGAAACAGCGTAAGTGTCTGTGTCATGGATTCGAAGCGTGAATACGACGTCGTCGTGATCGGTTCAGGTCCGGGGGGACAGAAGGCAGCGATCGCCTCGGCAAAACTCGGCAAGTCGGTCGCCGTCATCGAGCGCGGCCGGATGATCGGCGGGGTCTGCGTCAACACCGGCACCATTCCGTCCAAGACGCTGCGCGAGGCGGTGCTCTACCTGACCGGGATGAATCAGCGCGAACTGTACGGCGCCAGCTACCGGGTCAAGGACAAGATCACGCCCGCGGACCTGCTGGCGCGGACCCAGCACGTGGTCGGCCGCGAAACCGAGGTGGTGCGCAACCAGTTGATGCGTAACCGGATCGACCTGCTGGTCGGCCACGGCCGGTTCGTCGACCCGCACACCATCGTCGTCGAGGAACATCGTCGCGCCGAAAAAACCACGGTGACAGGTGATTACATCGTGATCGCCACCGGCACCACGCCGGTCCGGCCACCTGGCATCACGTTCGACGAGGACCGGGTGCTCGACTCCGACGGCATCCTCGACCTGCGCTTCATCCCCGCCTCGATGGTGGTGGTCGGCGCCGGTGTGATCGGGATCGAGTACGCGTCGATGTTCGCTGCCCTGGGCACCCGGGTGACGGTGGTGGAGAAACGCGAGTCGATGCTGGAGTTCTGCGATCCGGAGGTCGTCGAGGCGCTGCGCTTCCACCTGCGCGACCTGGCGGTGACCTTCCGGTTCGGCGAGGAGGTAACCGCCGTCGACGTCAGCTCGGCGGGCACCGTCACCACCTTGGCCAGCGGCAAGCAGATTCCCGCCGAGACGGTGATGTACTCGGCCGGCCGTCAGGGCCACACCGCGCACCTCGATCTGGCCAACGCCGGCCTGAAGACCGATCGGCGGGGACGCATCGTCGTCGACGAGCAGTTCCAGACCGCGGTGGACCACATCTACGCCGTCGGCGACGTGATCGGCTTCCCGGCACTGGCCGCCACCTCGATGGAGCAGGGCCGGCTGGCCGCGTATCACGCGTTCGGCGAACCGACCGACGGAATCACCGACCTGCAGCCGATCGGGATCTACTCGATCCCGGAGGTCTCCTACGTCGGCGCGACCGAACTCGAGCTGACCCGCGACGCGGTCCCCTACGAGGTGGGCGTGGCCCGGTACCGGGAACTGGCCCGCGGTCAGATCGCCGGCGACTCCTACGGGATGCTCAAGCTGTTGGTGTCTACGACCGACCTCAAACTGCTCGGCGTGCACATCTTCGGGACCAACGCCACCGAGATGGTGCATATCGGCCAGGCGGTCATGGGCTGTGGCGGCACGGTGGAATATCTGGTCGACGCGGTGTTCAACTATCCGACGTTCTCCGAGGCCTACAAGAACGCCGCGCTGGACGTGATGAACAAGATGCGGGCGCTGCAGCAGTTCCGCGGCTGAACAGCTGCCGGCGCGTCCGGGTTTCATCGCAGAGCGAACACGCGCGTGACCTGGGAATGCGGCCGCCACCGGGGTTCGTTGTGCAGCGCATGTCCGCATCGTTTTTCCGGTGCGGCCCGTCGTGGGGGAAAATGGACGGTGCGATGACGCACAGCGAGGAGGCGAAGGCAATGGCCGACCACCCGGACACCGGTGCCGACCGGGACCGGCACTATCAGGCCGAGCAGGGCGGCATGTACGAGTTGGAGGTCCCGGCACCGCAGCTGACCTCGGCCGACGGCGCGGGTCCGGTGCTGATCCACGCGCTGGAGGGCTTCTCCGACGCCGGTCACGCGATCCGGCTGGCGGCCGGGCACCTCAAGAACGCCCTCGACAGTGAGCTGGTGGCATCGTTCGCGATCGACGACCTGCTCGACTACCGGTCCCGAAGGCCGGTGATGACGTTCAAGTCCGACCACTTCACCCACTACGCCGAGCCCGAGCTCAGCCTCTACGCGCTGCGCGACACCGCGGGCACACCGTTTCTGCTGTTGGCGGGCATGGAGCCCGACCTCAAGTGGGAGCGGTTCATCACCGCGGTGCGGCTGCTGGCCGAGCGGCTGGGGGTGCGGCGGACCATCGGGCTGGGAACCATCCCGATGGCGGTGCCGCACACCCGTCCGGTGACGCTGACAGCCCACTCCAACAACCGTGAGCTGATCGCCGACTTCACCCCGTGGATCGCCGAGGTACAGGTCCCGGGCAGCGCCTCCAACCTGCTGGAATACCGGATGGCCCAGCACGGCCACGAGGTGGTCGGCTTCACCGTGCACGTGCCGCACTACGTGTCGCAGACCGATTACCCGGAGGCCGCCGAGGCGCTGTTGCGCCAAGCCGCGCAGACCGGCTCCCTGCAGTTGCCGCTCGCCGAACTCAGCGCGGCCGCGGCCGACATCCGCGCCAAGATCGACGAACAGGTGGAGGCGAGCGCCGAGGTGGCGCAAGTGGTGACCGCGCTGGAGCGCCAGTACGACGCCTTCATCGCCGCCCAGGAGAATCGCTCGCTGCTGGCCCGTGACGAGGAGCTGCCCAGCGCCGACGAACTCGGTGCCGAGTTCGAACGGTTCCTGGCGCAGGAGGCCAAGAAGGACCGCGGCGACGACTGACCGCGTCTACCCGGTTCGCCGCAGCGCGGCGGTGAGATGGTTCTGCGCGGGCTGGCCGACGGCCCCCATGTCCAGCGTGTAGGACAACTCGTCGCCGTGCAGCCGGTAGCGGCGGCTCAGCGCGGTCACCTCTTTGGCCGTCGGCGCCAGTCCGATCGTCGGCGCGGACATCTCCAACTCGATGCCGTCGGGGATCACCGAGTAGCTGCCCACCTCGATCTCGGTGATCCCGCTGGGGTGGGCCAGCACCCACTCGATTTGGCCCGGCTGCGGCACCCGCAGGTACCCGGACTCGGCGTGCAGCGGCAGACCGTCGGAGGCCGACCTGGTCTTCTGGCCGTAGACCAGAAACGGTTTGCCCACGTGCGAGAACATCACCTCTTCGAGATAGTCGAACGACGGGATCGTCGGGTACACCCCGCGGCCCTGACCCGACCAGGTGCCCAACAGTGGTGCCAGCTCAACGAGATTCGGGTGCAGGTCCGGTGACATGCCGCAAGCGTAGTGCGCCGTAGTGCGCCGCGAGCCTCAACCGGTGCTCGACACTTCGCGGTGCTCGCGCAGCGCGGCGATCTCACGCTCGAAGTCGGCTGCCGACGAGAACGACCGGTATACCGAGGCGAAGCGCAGATAGGCCACTTCGTCGAGCTCCCGCAGCGGGCCCAGGATCGCCAAACCCACCTCGTGACTGGGGATCTCGGGCGAGCCCGATGCACGCACGGTGTCTTCGACCTGCTGCGCCAACAGGTTCAGCGCGTCGTCGTCGACCTGCCGGCCCTGACACGCCCGGCGCACCCCGCTGATGACCTTCTCCCGGCTGAACGGCTCGGTCACACCGCTGCGTTTGACCACCGCCAGCACCGCGGTCTCCACGGTGGAGAAGCGACGGCCGCATTCCGGGCAGGAGCGGCGGCGGCGGATGGCCTGTCCTTCGTCGGTTTCGCGGGAATCCACCACCCGAGAGTCTGGATGGCGACAAAACGGGCAGTGCATGGCCGCTCCTTCGCCGTACCGGGAGCCGGACACCTCCGACGGCTGAGGCGACCCGGACCACTGGGACAACAGTGAGCGTACCTGCGCCGGTGCCGGGCGGCGGCGGGCAGTAGCCGCAACGCGCGGCCGGTGCGACACCGGAACTCAGCCGATCGGTGCGATCAGCGTCTGGCCGGCATCGAGCGCCACCGACTCCAGGCTGTTGAGCTCGCGGATCCGGTCGACGACCTGGCCGGTCGGCGCATCGGGCGCGACCCGGGCCGCCAGGTTCTGCAGGCTCTCACCGCTTTGGACCCGCACCACGCCCAGTCGGTCGGGCACCGCGGGCGCCTCGCCGGCGGTCACCGCGCCAAATTGCGCGATCAGCCCGAGCCACACCGTGAAGGCCGCGGCGATCAGTGCGAGCACCACGGTGGTCGCCGGTGTGATGGGCTTGACCGCTTGTGGCCGGTGCGGCGCCCGCGACATCAGCACCGGCGACCCGTGGTGGCGCAGCGGCGCTCCGCCCGGCCGGGAACGGACGACGCGTGCCGGCCGGGTGTGGAGCGCGTGGGCGCGACGGGGCGTCCCGGCACCGTGATACGCCCGAACCCGCTCGGACGCAACCGGTTCGGACGTCGCGGCGATGGTGTCGATGAGCATCATGTGCGGTTCTCCCTCACTCGTCGTCGGCGACCTGATTCGCTCGACTGTTCGAATCATAATCGATTGCATGTTCGATATCCGAACATGTGATCGATTTGTTGTCGAAAACGTTAGCGAAGGGATCCGACAACCTTCGAACGCCAGGGCGACACGCCTCGAACAAATGTTTGATTAATCGCCGGTGTGCGACTACATTCGGCCCCATGAGCGACAGCAGCAGTAAGACGGCGGCACTGGACTCACCGCTGACGGCCCGGCAGCGCACCATCCTCGACGTCATCCGTGCTTCGGTGAACGAACGGGGCTATCCGCCCAGCATCCGCGAGATCGGCGACGCGGTCGGGCTGACCTCCACCTCCTCGGTCGCCCACCAGTTGCGCACGCTGGAGCGCAAGGGCTATCTGCGCCGCGACCCCAACCGGCCCCGCGCCGTCGACGTCCGCGGCCCGGAGGATGCGGGCGCCGCCCCGGAAGCCGCGCCGCGGACCGATCTCGCCGGCTCGGACGCGCTGCCCGAGCCGACGTTCGTCCCGGTCCTGGGCCGGATCGCGGCCGGCGGGCCGATCCTGGCCGAGGAAGCCGTCGAAGATGTGTTCCCGCTGCCCCGCGAACTCGTCGGCGACGGCGAGTTGTTCCTGCTCAAGGTGGTCGGCGAATCCATGGTGGACGCCGCGATCTGCGACGGCGACTGGGTGGTGGTGCGCCAGCAGAACGTCGCCGACAACGGCGACATCGTGGCCGCGATGATCGATGGCGAGGCCACCGTCAAGACCTTCAAACGCACCGGCGGTCAGGTCTGGCTGATGCCGCACAACCCCGTTTTCGACCCCATCCCGGGCAACGACGCGGTGGTGCTGGGCAAGGTCGTCACCGTCATCCGCAAGGTCTGACGGAGGGGCTAGCGGTCGGCGCCGATGCCGGCCAGCGAGAAGAATTCCTGACGGGAGCGGGCGTCGGTGCGCAGCGTGCCCAGCAGGGCCGAGGTGACGGTGCTCGAACCGCTGGCATGCACGCCGCGCAACGTCATGCAGGTGTGCTCGGCGCGGATCACCACGCCGACGGCGCGCGGCTGCAGGTGGTCGGTGAGCCAGTCGGCGACCTGTTTGGTGAGCCGCTCCTGCACCTGCGGCCGGGCCGCGAAGTAGTCGACGACCCGGGCCAGCTTGGACAGTCCGAGGATGCGATCGGCCGGCAGGTAGGCGACACAGGCGGTGCCGGTGAACGGCAGTAGGTGGTGCTCACAGATCGACCGGAACGGGATGTCGCGCACCAGCACCAGCTCGTCGTAGCCCTCGTCGTTGGGAAAAGTGGTGGCCTCGAACGGTTTCGGGGTGAACATCTCGGCATAGGCGCGCGCCATCCGGCGCGGCGTGTCACGAAGTGCCTCGCCGGCGGTGGAAATGCCCAGCGCATGCAGAAACGCCGCGGCGGCCTGCTCGGCGGCATCTATGTCCGGGACCGGACCATCGACCACCCGCAGGTCGGCGTACACGGCTACCGACATCTCACGCTCCCCCTATCGACAATCACCATTGTGTTTAGATTGGCGGCATTCGACCCTATTTGTCAAGATTCTTTGGTGTTACATTGGGGTGATGAGCACCCCTGCCTGCGGCGGTCTGGATCCGTTAGCCGGGTTGAGCAGCTTGGACGATCCGGTACGGCGGCGGCTGTACTACTACATCGCCGCGTGCGACGAACCGGTGGCCCGCGACGATGCCGCGGCCGCCGCCGGGATCAGCCGCACCCTGGCGGCCTACCACCTCGACAAACTGGCAGAAGCGGGGATCTTGTCGGTCAGTTACGCCCGGCCGGCCGGCCGCTCGGGGCCCGGTGCCGGGCGGCCCGCCAAACGCTACGCTCGCACCCGCGATGAACTGTCGGTGAGCGTGCCGCCGCGCAACTATGGTTTGCTGGCCGACCTGCTGGTCACCGCCATGGCCGCCGACGATGCGGTGCGCCCCGCGGTGTCAGCGGCGGCCCGGCAGGTCGGTCGGGCCGGGGCGACCGAACACGGTGTGCTCGATGCGCTCCGCGAATTCGGCTACGAGCCGGCCGTCACCGACGACGGCGACATCGAGCTGCGCAACTGCCCCTTCGAGCGACTGGCCCGCCAGCACACCGAGGCGGTGTGCGGGCTCAACCTGCAGCTGATCCGGGGCATGCTGGAGGGTGTCGACCAGTCGCCGCAGCGGGCGGTACTGACCCCGGCTGAGCGGCGGTGTTGCGTCACGGTGCGGGCTGGCGAACGCAGTGGCCGGCACCGATGAGCCTGCTGGAGTCGCTGGGGGTGAGCATCCCGGTAATGCAGGCCGGGATGGGCGGCGGCGTGGCCGGCGCCGAATTGGCCGGTGCGGTGTCGGCAGCCGGGGCGCTGGGCACGGTCGGGCTCAGCGATCCGGGTAGCTTCGCCGCGGCGCTGCGGCGCGCGGTGACGCTGGCCGGCGGCCGGCCGGTGGCGGCAAACCTGCTGGTGCCGTTCGTGCGCCGCGCCCACATCGACGCCTGCATCGCCGCCGGTGCCGCGCTGGTGGTCTTCCACGACGGCGCTCCCGGCCGCTGGATCACGGTGCTGCGCGCCGCGGGCATCCCGGTGCTGTGCACCGCCGGCGACGCCGCGCAGACCCGTCGGGCGCTGGCCGCCGGCGCCGACGGGCTGGTGGCGCAGGGCGTCGAGGCCGGCGGCCATCTGGTGGCCGATCGGGGGCTCGCGACCACGCTGCCCGAGGTGCTCGGCGCCGCCGGCGGGGCCCCGGTGCTGGCCGCCGGCGGAGTCGCCGACGCCGTCGACGTTCGGGCACTGCTGGCCGCCGGTGCCGCCGGAGCCGTTGCCGGCACCCGTTTTCTGCTGACCGAGGAGTCACGCGCCCATCCCGGCTACAAGAGCAAGGTGCTGGGCGCGCAGCGAACCATCCGGACCATGTTGTTCGGGATGGGCTGGCCGCTGGCACACCGGGTGGTCCCGAATGCCCTCACCGAACGCTGGTGTGCGCGAGACGAACTCGGCCCGCTACCGGTGCGGGCGTTCAACCGGATCGGCGCGCCGCTGGGTCGGCTGCTGCCGGTGAGCGCCCAAGACAGGCTGCTGGCGCTGCAACGGGTTTCGGTGCCGCTCTACACCCCGGCACTGCCACTGGCCGGGATGGACCCCGCCGCCGTCGAGAAGGCTGCACTGTATGCCGGGGAGACGATCCACCGCATCCACGACATCATTCCAGCCGCCGAGGCCGTCGCACGACTGACGCCGTGACGGCCCGAAACAACAAGAGGTGACCATGTTCGCACCCTGTCCGCCATTCGACGACGAATCCGCACGGCGCAAGGTGCAGGCCGCCGAGGATGCCTGGAACACCCGGGATCCCGAGCGGGTGGCCCTGGCCTACACCGAGGACTCGGTGTGGCGCAACCGCGACGAGTTCATCACCGGACGCGAGCAGATCGCGGCGTTTTTACGGCGCAAGTGGGAGCGCGAACTCGACTATGCGCTGCGCAAGGAGCTGTGGTGCCACCACGGCAACCGCATCGCGGTGCGCTACCAGTACGAATGCCGCGACACGGCAGGCCGGTGGTGGCGCAGTTACGGCAACGAACTGTGGGAGTTCGCCGAAGACGGCCGGATGAGCCGCCGCGAGTCCAGCATCGACGACGTGGCCATCACCGAAGAGCAGCGGCGGATCTTCGGGCCGCGACCCGACGCCGAACGAGACCTGCTGCTGCCGCTGCGGTGATCAGCCGGCCTTGCTGAACCCGTTGAGCCGCGCCGCCTCCTCGGTGGCGAACCAGATCTCGGCGAGCGTGTCGTCATACAGGGCGTTCTGCGGGGTGTAGTACAGCCCCGTAGCGATGTTCGCCTTGATCGGATAGCCGTCCGGCTGCTGGTAGGGGTCGTCCAGCGGCAGGTGCATCACCGGGTGGGCCGACTCGTCGGCGCCGAAGGTCCGCGGGCCGGACCCGAAGGCGCGCGGCTCCGGCGCGGCCCCGTAGCCCGGCGGTTCGGCTCCGGAGATCCCGTGGCCCGCCGCGTGCCGGCCGGTGCCGAGATCCTCCTCGGTCACGACCCGGGTCGGCGCGGTGTCGGCATCGTCATCGTCGTCGACGTCGGTGTCGGCCTCGGGTTCGCCGTAGTGCAGCCAGGGCGCGTCCGGGATCGGCTGACCCGGCTGGTCCGTCTCGGGCGCCGCACCGTAGGACGACGAGCCGTAGCGACTCGGCAGCCGAACCGTGCCCTCATGCTCCTGCTGCTCCTGGTGCGCCCACTGCTCCTCATCGTCGTCGTAGTCGTCAGTGACCGGGGCGGGCACGGCGGCCGGCGCGCGCTCCGGCGCGGGAGCCGGCCGGCGCCGCTGCCACCACAGTGCCGCGCCCGCCAGGGCCCCCAGCACCGCCAGCACGGCGACCGGGATCAGCACCCACGACCAATTCCAGTGCGTCTGCTTGTCGACGGCCGTCGACGTGGACGTGCTGCCGTTCGGCAGGTTCGCCCCGGGAATCTGCAAGCCCGACAGCGACTGTGCCAGGTCGGCCGGCTCGGTGCTGAACGTGTTGGTGGCCTGGTTCCAGGAGATCGTCCCGCCGGTGAACTTCTGCGAGACCACGTCGCCGTCGACGGTCTGGTCGCCTATCGGGGCGCCGAGCTTCCCGGATGCGCCGTCGAGCTTGTCCCAGGCGGCCTTCATCGCGCTGCGCACCACGAACGCGCCGTTGTCGGGGCTGAAGAAGATCACCGGCTCGTCGTCGGCGGCAAAGGAATTGAACTTGCTTCCCTCGACGGCACCGTCGGCCGTGCTGGTGGTCGGGAAGCCCAGATCGCTACCGGCCGGCCCACCCAGCGACTCGTACTTGGCCAGCACGTCGCCTTCGACCGCGTTGGCCCCGGTGGTCGGGCTGAAGTAGACCTTGCCCCGAGCGAAGTCCTGGCCGATGCCGTCGTCGCCGACCACGTACTCCTCGCCCTGCTTGGGCCCGAGCGACCCGGACGGGCCGCCGGCACCGCGCCATGCCTGGTCGATGGCCGCCGTCGGGTCGAGCTCGACCTGCAGGTCGGCCAGCTGCGCCGCCAGCTCCGGGGGCACCGTGGTGAACGTCTTGGTCGCGCTGTCGAAGGACAGTGCACCGGCGCTGAACTTCTGGGTCACGACGGCGCCGTCGTAGTTCTCGTCGTCGACCGGCACCCCCAGCGGACCGGTGGAGCTGCCCAGCTTGTCCCAGGCGGCGTTGATCGGACCGCGCACCACGTGGGCACCGTGCTCGGCCGTCCAGTAGATCACCGGATTGTCGGCGCCGGACAAGATGGCCACCCGGCTGTCCGGCACCAGACCCGGCACCTCGTCACTGCTGGGAAACCCGAGGTCGCTGCTCGCCGCGCCGCCCATCGACTCGTACTTGTCCAGGATCGCACCGTAGAGCGCCCTGGCGCCGGTCTCCGGGGTGAAGAAAATGGTGCCGCCCGCGAAGTCCTGGGCGAAACCGGCGCCGGCCGGGTGCACGTCACCCTTGGGCGCGCCCAGCGGCGAACTCTCGCCGCCGGCCGCCTCCCATGCCGCGGTGATCGCGTCATGGGCGTCGCTGTCGGGCGTCGCCGCCGCGGTCTGTACCGACAACAGCACGGTGACCGTCGCCGCGAGGCCGAGCGCCATGCGCACCGCCGTCTTGCCGAGCCGATCTCTCCGACTAGTCACCAGCCCTCCCAGGCATCGTTATCGACGCAAATATTTCCGGCATAGACTTTCCCGCAATCAGCCCCTATTGCGAAGCGAAGTCATCGAAATTTCGGAAACAGATACCCAGCCGATGCCGAATCGATGCCAAGCCGACGAGCGCCGACAGACCGCTGCGCGTCACTGAACGCGCAGGTCACGACCCTGATCTGCCGACCTAGACGCCGAGGCTGCGTCCGATGATCTCCTTCATGATCTCGGTGGTGCCGCCGTAGATCGTCTGCACCCGCGAATCCAGGTAGGCCCGCGCAATCGGATATTCCCGCATGTAGCCGTAGCCGCCGTGCAACTGCAGGCAGCGGTCGATCAGGTGAACCTGCTTCTCGGTGGCGTACCACTTGGCCATCGCGGCCTGCTCCACCGTCAGCTGTTTGTCCAGGTGCAGCCGGATGAACTCGTCGACCATCATCCGCACCACGGTGGCCTCGGTGGCCAGCTCGGCCAGCAGGAACCGGCTGTTCTGGAAACTGCCGATCGGCTTGCCGAACGCCTTGCGCTCCTTGGTGTAGGTGATCGTCTGCTCCAGCACCGCCTCCATCGCCGCGGCGGCCATGATCGCGATCGAGATCCGCTCCTGAGGCAGGTTCTGCATCAGGTAGATGAAGCCCATGCCCTCCTGGCCCAGCAGGTTCTCCACCGGAACGTGCACGTCGGTGAACGACAGCTCGGCGGTGTCCTGGGCGTCCAGCCCGATCTTGTCCAGGTGGCGGCCGCGTTCGAAGCCCGCCATGCCGCGTTCCACCACCAATAAACTGAACCCTTGAGCCCCTTTTTCGGCGTCGGTCTGGGCGACCACGATCACCAGGTCGGAGTGGATGCCGTTGGTGATGAACGTCTTCGCTCCGTTGAGGATGTAGTGGTCGCCGTCTTTGACCGCCCGGGTCTTGATGCCCTGCAGGTCGCTGCCGGTGCCCGGCTCGGTCATCGCGATCGCGGTGATCAGCTCACCGGTGCAGAACTTGGGCAGCCAGCGCTGCTTCTGCTCCTCGTTGCACAGTTCCAGCAGGTAGGGGGCGCAGACGTCGTTGTGCAGGCTGAAGCCGATACCGGTATAGCGGCCGACGGAGGTCTCCTCGGTGATGATGGCGTTGTAGCGGAAGTCCGGGTTGCCGCCGCCGCCGTACTCCTCCGGCACGGCCATACCCAGGAAGCCCTGCTTACCGGCTTCGAGCCAGACACCCCGGTCGACGATCTTGGCCTTCTCCCACTCTTCGTGGTGCGGTGCCACGTGGCGTTCCAGAAACGCCCGGTAGGAGTCGCGGAACAGCTCGTGTTCCGGCTCGAACAGGGTTCGCTGGTATTTGACTGCGGCACTCATCGCCTGACCTCCGATCGACGGAACTTTCCGACGACAATAGACCAACCGGATGGTTGGGAGAACCGGCGGTCCGGGTTACCGCCGAAAAGGTCACACCGCCAGCGCCTCCACCACACTGAACGGCGAGGCTGTCGGCACCACCCGGGTCATCGCAAACCCGGCCGGTTCGAGAAGATCGCGGTATTCGGCGGCGGTACGTTCACGGGCCGCCGCACCGATGAGCATCTCCAGGTCGGCCCACTTGCCCAGGAATTCCCGGTGGTGTTCGGGAATCACGAGTTCCACCAACAGCACCACCGCGCCGGGTCGGGCCGCGTCGCGCACGTTCCGCAGAATCTGGGCGGCCTGTTCGTCGGGCCAATCGTGGATGACGTTCTTGAGCAGGTAGGCATCCCCGCCGGCCGGGACCTGCTCGAAAAACGATCCCTCGATGACGCGGATCCGGTCTGCCACCCGATGCTCGGCCAGTAGCGACGGGGCACCGGCAACGACGTGCGGCAGGTCATACAGCACCCCTCGGGCGGTGGGGGTGGCCGCCAGGACAGCGGCCAGCAGTCGGCCGTGCCCGCCCCCGACGTCGATGATCGTCGGATAGCCGCCGAAGTCGTAGGCCGCGACCAGCGGTGCCACCGCCCACTCCGAGCCGCTGGTCATCGCCTGGTTGAACACCTCGGCAAGCTCGGGCTCCTGCGCCAGGTAGTCGAAGGCCGGCATGCCGCGCAACTGCGGGATGACGGCCTTACCGGTGCGGACCGCATCGACCAGCAGGCTCCAATGCTCGCGATGTTGACGCGACCCGACGAACCGTGCCATCCCGGCCATCGATGGGAAGCCGTCGCGGCGCAGCGTGTCGGCCAGCGAATTCAGTTCGTAGCGGCCGTCGCGGCGGCGGCGGAACACGCCGCGGCTGATCAGCGCCCGCAGCAATCGGGCCAGCGCGTCGGGGTCGGCGCCGACGCGGCTCGCCAATTCCTCGATGGGCTGCGGACCGTCAGCGAGTGCGTCGGCGACGCCGAGGTCGGCGGCCACGGTGATCGCCTGGGACATCCAGGCGGTCAGGATCATCTCCATCATCACCGCCGGCGCCGGCGCAAGCCGTTGATGGAGCCGGTAGAGCTGGTGGCGGACCCGCTCCACGACGCGGACCAGCCTGGGCGGCGGCACCCGGGTGCGTGTCGGCATCCCTTGAGCAAACCCCCGCCGGCGCGGCGCCGCTAGGGTAGCCGGTTACCCGATCTCCGGGGGCGGCGAATCACCGTGCGTCCGCCGTGGCGCGACGCCGGTCGCCTCGCCGTGCACGACGCCGGGTCGGTCCCGGTGCTGCGCCCCGACGTCGCCGTGCGCCGCCCGCTCCCCCGCCCGGTGCCTTGGGAGCGCGGCCCGCCGGGACGGCCTTGGGGGCGGGCGTCTGCAGCGGAGCGACCTCGCCGACGAGCGCTTGTACCGGCACGGAGTCGGCGCTCACCTGCTGCGGGGTGACGGTGATCCCGGCCCGGCGCAGCAGCACCTGGGTGTCCTTGCGCTGCTCGGGCAACACGACGGTGACCACGTCGCCGGCGCTGCCGGCCCGCGCCGTACGGCCCGAGCGGTGCAGGTAGGCCTTGTGTTCGGCCGGCGGGTCCACGTGCACCACCAGTTGCACCTCGTCGACGTGCACGCCGCGCGCGGCGATGTCGGTGGCCACCAGTACCCGGGCCGCTCCGGAGCTGAACGCGGCCAGGTTGCGGTCACGCGCGGGCTGAGACAGGTTGCCGTGCAGGTCAACCGACGGAATCCCGGCCTCGGTTAGTTGCTTGGCGAGCTTACGAGCCTGATGTTTGGTGCGCATGAACAGGATTCGGCGGCCGGTTCCGGATGCCAGCCGATGCACCAGGTCCTTCTTGTCCTGCGCCCCCGCGACGTGAAACACGTGATGGGTCATGGCCGGCGGTGGCGCGGCGATGTCATCGACCGCGTGCGACACCGGGTCGTGCAGGAATCGCCGAACCAGCTTGTCCACCCCGTTGTCCAGCGTCGCCGAGAACAGCAGGCGCTGGCCGGTGGCCGGTGTGGC
Organism: uncultured Mycobacterium sp.; assembly: GCA_964397355.1. Classification (GTDB taxonomy): domain Bacteria; phylum Actinomycetota; class Actinomycetes; order Mycobacteriales; family Mycobacteriaceae; genus Mycobacterium. Next base: position 14,882 of record CAYNJD010000019.1, read on the forward strand.
GGCCAGAATCCGGGTGACGCCGGGCAGGAAGCCGAGATCGGCCATGTGGTCGGCTTCGTCGAGCACGGTGATCTGCACCGCGTCCAGGCTGATCAACCGTTGCTTCATCAGGTCTTCGAGGCGCCCGGGGCAGGCCACCACGATGTCGACACCGCCGTTGAGCGCGGTCTCCTGCCGGCGCTGCGGCACTCCGCCGAAGATGGTGGTGACCTTCAACCCGTGAGCCGCCGCCAGCGGTTGCAGCGTCGCGGTGATCTGGCTGGCCAGTTCCCGGGTGGGTGCCAGCACCAGGCCCGAGGGCCGGTTCGGTGCTCGCCGCACGCCGGCAAGCCTGGCTGCCAAGGGAATCGAGAACGCCAGCGTCTTGCCGCTGCCGGTCTTTCCGCGGCCCAGCACGTCACGGCCGGCCAGGCTGTCGGGCAGCGTGCGGATCTGAATCGGGAACGGCGCGGTGATGTCGTTGTCGTTCAGCGCAGTCACCAGTGGTGCGGGCACGCCGAGGTCAGCAAAAGTTGAGGTCATGAGTGCGGTGCCTTTCCGGCATCGGTTGATGGGCGAGATTGCCGGTGGGCAAAATCGATCGCCGCGAGAAGAGCTTGTGCCGGATCGCACGTTCACCGAGATGTTCGGATGAGTAAGCGTTCCACGACGTGCCGGCGTCACAAGACACCGGCGTTGAATATGAGCCTAGCGCACCGACGCGCGGACCCGGAACTCTTGTGACCGATCACACCGGAGAAGCGCTGCTATGAGGGACCGAACTCCCGCAGCCGCTCGGCCAGCGCCGCCGGGACCCGCGCGCGGATCCGGGTGCCGCCCTCGCCGTGCTCGGCCTGGGCGACCCTACCCTGCTCATGCACGCGAGACACCAAATCTCCACGGCCGTAAGGGATGACAACATCCACGACGGTATCGACCGGAACTACCAGCTGTCCCATCCGACGGCGCAGCGCGTCGATGCCGTCACCGGTGCGCGCCGAGACGAACACCGCATCGGGCAGCGCGCGACGCAGCTGAGCCAATGCCAGATCACCCGCGGCGTCAATCTTGTTGACCACCAGCAGTTCCGGGGCCGGCTTGCCGTCCCGTTCGGCGATCACCTCGGAGACCACCTGGCGCACCGCGCTGATCTGGGTCAGCGGTGCGGGATCGGAGCCGTCGACCACGTGCACCAGCAGATCGGCGTCGGCGACCTCCTCCAGGGTGGAACGGAACGCCTCGACCAACTGGGTGGGAAGGTGTCGCACGAAACCGACCGTGTCGGTTATGACGAAAGGCCGGTCGTCTTCGAAATATCCACGGCGCGTAGTGGGTTCCAGGGTGGCGAACAGTGCGTCCTGCACCAGCACGCCGGCCCCGGTCAGCGCGTTGAGCAGGCTGGACTTGCCGGCGTTGGTGTAGCCGACGATCGCGATGGAGGGAACGTCGCTGTGTAGCCGTCGGCTGCGCTGGGTGTCGCGCACCTGCTTCATCGCCTTGATGTCGCGGCGCAGCTTGGCCATCCGCTCCCGGATCCGGCGCCGATCGGTCTCGATCTTGGTCTCACCGGGGCCGCGCAACCCCACCCCGCCGCCGCTGCCGCCGGCCCGGCCACCGGCCTGCCGCGACATCGACTCGCCCCAGCCGCGCAGCCGCGGCAGCATGTAGGCCATCTGCGCCAGCGCCACCTGCGCCTTGCCCTCGGCGCTGGTGGCGTGCTGGGCGAAGATGTCCAGGATCAGCGCGGTACGGTCGATCACCTTGACCTTGACCGCTTTTTCCAGCGCGGTCAGCTGCGCCGGGGACAGCTCGCCGTCGCAGATGACGGTGTCCGCACCGGTGGCCAGCACCACCTCGCGCAACTGGACGGCCTTGCCCGAACCGATATAGGTCGACGGGTCCGGCTTGTCGCGGCGCTGGATCAGGCCCTCGAGCACCTCGGATCCGGCGGTTTCGGCCAGCGCCGCCAGCTCGACCATGCTGGCGTCGGCTTCGGCGGCGCTGCCCTCGGTCCACACGCCGACCAGCACCACCCGCTCCAGGCGCAGCTGGCGGTACTCGACCTCGGAGACGTCGGCGAGTTCGGTGGACAGCCCCGCCACCCGACGCAGCGCCGAGCGGTCGTCGAGGGCCAGTTCACCGGTGCTGGGAATCTCCGGATGGCTCACTGCGCCGCCCACCAGCCCGGCGCGATGTCGCCGCGGGCCACCAGCTCGGAGGGGCCACGCAGGTAGCTGGTGGCCTCGGTGACGGTGACGCTGACCTGTCCGCCGGGGATGTCGACGCGCAGCGTGCCGGTCGAGGAGCCGGCGTGCGCCAGGGCGGCCACCGCCGCGGCCACCGTGCCGGTGCCACACGACCGGGTCTCCCCGACCCCGCGCTCATGGACCCGCATCGTCACCGCGCCGTCGTGCGCAGCGGTCAGAATCTCCACGTTCACCCCGTCGGGGAATTGGGCGGTGTCGAACGACACCGGTGCACCCACATCCAGGGCCGCCAGCGCCGCGACCGACAATCCCGGGTCCACGCAGGCCAGGTGCGGGTTGCCGACGTCGACGCCCAGCCCCGCGAACCGCCGCCCGCCGACGACCGCGTCGAAGGCCGGCCCGCCGCTGCCGAGCCGGTTGGGCTTGCCCATGTCGACGGTGATCTCGGCGCGGACGTCGTCGGCGTGGTGCACGCTCACCGGTCGCGGCCCGGCCAGCGAGCCCACGATGAACTCGTCGCGGGACTCCAGGCCGGCGGCCCGCAGGTAGTGGGCGAACACCCGCACCCCGTTGCCGCACATCTCGGCAACCGAGCCGTCGGCGTTGCGGTAGTCCATGAACCAGTCGTCGGCGGCCACCCCCTCGGGCAGCCGCGCGAGCACACGCGCGCGCACCGCGGCGCCGGCGGTAGTCACCCGCAACAGGCCGTCGGCGCCCAGGCCGCGGCGCCGGTCGCACAGTGCGGCCACGGCGGCCGGCGTCAGGTTGAGTTCCACCCCCAGGTCCGGCAGCACCACGAAGTCGTTCTGGGTGCCGTGGCCCTTGGCGAAAAGCATGGGTTCAGGATACGTGCCGGTAGCCGGCCAGCGCCGCGTCGAGCAGACCGTCGGCGGTGCTGTCCAACCAGGTGATGCGGTGGTCGCGACGGAACCAGGACCGTTGCCGGCGCACATAGCGGCGGGTGCCGATGAACGTCGGCTCACGAGCACCCTCGCCGTTGCCACCCGCGTCGAGGTCGGCGATCACCTGCGCATAGCCCAGTGCCCGGGCCGCGGTCACGCCGTCGCGCAGCCCGGCCGCCAGCAGCGCGGTCACCTCGGAAACCAGGCCGCGGGCGAACATCGTCTCGGTGCGGGCCGCCAGCCGGTCGTCGAGGACGGCGGTGTCGCAGTCCAATCCGATGATCAGGGTGTCCCAGCGCGGGGCGCCGATGGTGGGCGCGGAAGCGGCGAAGGGTTGTCCGGTCAGCTCCACCACCTCCAGCGCCCGCACGATGCGCCTGCCGTCGGTGGGCAGGATCGCCGCCGCCGCGGCCGGGTCGGCGTCGGCCAGCTCGGCGTGCAGCGCCGCCACCCCGACGTCGGCGAGCCGCCGCTCGTAGCGGGCGCGCACCGCCGGATCGGTGGCCGGAAACGACCAGTCGTCGAGCAGCGCCTGCAGGTAGAGCATCGACCCGCCGACGATGATCGGTACCGCGCCGCGGCCGATGATCGCCTCGACGTCGGCGGCGGCGGCTTGCTGGTAGCGGGCGACGGTCGCGGTCTGGGTCACCTCGAGCACGTCGAGCTGGTGATGCGGGATACCGCGACGCTGTTCGGGAGTCAGCTTCGCGGTACCGATGTCCATGCCGCGGTAAAGCTGCATGGCGTCGGCATTGACGATTTCGGCCGCTGTCCCCGATCTCCCGAGCGCTTCGGCGACGTCCAGTGCGAGCTGCGACTTGCCGGTGCCGGTGGGGCCGACCACCGCGATCGGCCTCACGGCTGCCAGACCCCCACGAAGTAGCCGACCCCGTAGGGCGCGTCGCGGTACAGCTGCGTGGCGGTGCGCGGCGGGGTCCTCATCAGTCCGGCCAGCGCCGCGAACCCGGCCCGGCCGACGATCTGGCGCGGCAGCTCGACCAGCGCCGCGATGTCGCCGCCGGCCAGCGCCTCGTCGAGCCTCCGCTGCAGCTCGACGTCGGCGGGATGATGCCCACCCGGCGCGGCCGGGGTCAAGGTGTTGGCGCCGTCGGCGGCCACCAGCACACCGATCGGTTCGGGTGACCGCTCGATCTCCTCGCGCAGTCGCCGCCCGGCGGTCAGCGCGGCGCCGGGCTCGGCGTAGGCGTGCACCACCACCTCGGCGTCCGGGTGGACCTGCCCCCGCAGCCAGCCGGCGACCAGCGCACACAACGGCAGGTCGACCGGCCGATCGGCGCCCGGTGACAGCCGCACGGCCACGTCAACACCGAATCCGGCAAAACTGCCCGCACTGTCGGGCTCGCACACCGCATCGGCTCCGCCGCCCACCGCGATCCAGCGCGGCGGCAATGCCCCGGCCGCGGCCAGCGCCGCCGCCCGCAGCTCAGCGGCCTCGGTGGCGGCACCGGCCAGTTCGGGCACCAGCAACGGCGCCGACGGCATGATCGCTAGTCCGCCCAGCACGAAGCTCAGCTGCTCGCCGGCGACGTCACCGGCTCGGCCCGGTCGGCGCCTCCGGCGTCGGCGACGATGGTGGCGGCCTCGCCCCGGGCCAGCGCCGCGGTCGCGATCACGATCACCACCACCCCGATGATCACCGCGATGTCCTCGATGCCGCCGGCCTGGATGGTTTCGTTGAGCAACAGCACGCCCAGCGCACTGGCCACCAGCGGTTTGGCCACGATCATCGTCGGCATCGACGCCGTCAGCGCCCCGGCCCGAAACGCCGACTGCTGAAAGATCATCCCGGCCAGTGTCGCGACCAGCCAGGGCTCCAGCGCCGGTGCGCGCAGCACCGCGGCGAAACCGT
>CAYNJD010000020.1:0-19381 GCA_964397355.1 uncultured Mycobacterium sp.
TCCCACCGGTGCACCCGGTAGCGCCACAGCGGCGCGACGACCGCCGACACCAGCAGCCCCACCCCGGTGAGCGCCAGCGCTCCGACATGCAACCAGGCCAGCCGCTGATCGGCGACCGCCCACCCCAGTTGCAGCACCGCGAGCACCAGCCAGGGCACCGCACCGAGCAGGGCCCACACCAGCGGTGCGCGGGGGCTGGGCCGGTTGGTGGGGTCGACCATGGTGATCGCCGCCGGGCGGTCTGGGTGCTGGCTCATGTAGGAGAGGATGTCAGGATGGGCGCCGCGCCGCACTGCCGCATGCTTGCCACCGCTCCGAACACCTCGATAGCGTGAGCCGGATGACGCTCAGGTGTGCACGACTGCTGCTGCTGGTGTGGTCGTTCGCCGTGATCGGCGCGACGTCCGCGTGGGCCGATCCGGCCCCGCCGGGGACACCGTCACAGATCGTCGATCCCGCGACACCGGAAGGAGTCTCGATCGTCGAACCGGCCGTCGACACCCTCAGCGCCACACTCGGAAAGCCGGTGCGCTTGGCGGTGCGGCGGCTCAACGTCGCCGACGACTGGGCTTTCGTCTACGCGTCGATGACCGACCCGGGCGGCGAACCGTTCGACTACACCGGTACCGCCTACGACGAGGCCGATGCCCATCACACCAAGTCCCGCACCTACGCCGGACTGTTGCGGCGCAACGGAAACACCTGGGCGATAGTCGATCAGGCCATCGGCCCCAGCGACCTCGCCTGGGGAGGCTGGCCGCAGCAATACGGTGTGCCGTGGGAGCTGATCAACGTCTGAAGGAAGCCGACGTCTTCTTCTTCGAGATCCAGCTGTGCCGTTGACGTAACCGTCGTGGGCAGCACGCCCCGGGTCGCCTCGGTATCGTTTGCCGCATGGGGAGTCGGGACAAGTGGACCGCAGCGGACGTACCGGATCAGACCGGTCGCGTCGCGGTAATCACCGGCTCCAACACCGGAATCGGGTTTCACACTGCCGCGGCGCTGGCCAAGCACGGTGCCCTGGTGGTGCTGGCGGTGCGCGACCTCGACAAGGGCCATGCGGCGGCCAAACGAATCAACAGGGCCGCCCCGGATGCCACCGTCGAGGTGCAGCACCTCGACCTGAGTTCGCTGGCGTCGGTTCGCGAAGCCGCGAAGGCACTGGGCGCCGCGCATCCCCGTATCGACCTGCTCGTCAATAACGCCGGCGTGATGTACACCCCCAAGCAGACGACCGACGACGGTTTCGAGCTGCAGTTCGGCACAAACCATCTGGGGCATTTCGCCCTGACCGGTCTGCTGCTGCCCCGGATGGCGCGGGTAAAGGGTTCACGCGTGGTGACGGTCAGCAGCATGGCGCACCGGATCATGGCGGCGATCCACTTCGACGACCTGCAGTGGGAGAACGGCTACAACCGGATCGCCGCCTACGGGCAGTCCAAGCTGGCCAACCTGATGTTCACCTACGAGCTGCAGCGCCGGCTCGCCGCCAAACGCCGCTCGACCATTGCCGTGGCCGCGCACCCGGGCACCGCCAACACCGAACTGACCCGTTATCTGCCGCCGTTTCTGCGTCCGGCCGACCGGTTGCTGATGCCGCTGGTGGTGCAGAGCGCGGCGATGGGCGCACTGCCGACGCTGCGCGCCGCCACCGACCCCGAAGTGAAAGGCGGGCAGTACTACGGCCCGGGTGGCATCGGTGAACAACGCGGTCATCCCAAGCTCGTCGACTCCAGTAAGCAGGCACACGATGTCGAGCTGCAGCAACGGCTGTGGGCGGTCTCGCAGGAACTGACAGGAATCACATACCCGGTCTAGACCAGAATGTTGGGAATGCGATCCGTCGAAGAACACCAGCGCGCCGTCGCCGAGCTGATCCGTCCCCGCCCGCCGGCCACGATGTCGCTGTTCGACGCCGAGGGGCTGGTGCTCGCCGAGGATGTGACCGCGCCGATCTCGCTGCCGGTGTTCGACAACTCCGGTATGGACGGCTACGCCGTGCTCGCCGACGACGTGGCGGCGGCGAGCCCGGACAATCCGGTGAAGTTGCCGGTGGCCGAGGACATTCCGGCCGGCCGCACCGACATTCCCACGCTGACGCCGGGTACCGCGCACCGCATCATGACCGGTGCACCGGTCCCGTTCGGAGCCGACGGGGTGATTCCGGTCGAAGCCACCGACGGCGGCATCGACGTGGTGGAGATCAGCGCAGCCACCGCCCGGGGGCGGCATATCCGCCGGGCCGGCGGGGACGTCACCGAGGGCGCCATCGTGTTGCGGGCCGGCCAGCTCGTCAGTGCACCGGCGGCCGGCCTGGCCGCGGCACTGGGCCTGGCCGAGCTGACGGTGCGGCCCCGGCAACGGGTACTGGTGATCTCCACCGGGACCGAGCTGGTCGAACCGGGGATTCCGCTGGCACCCGGCCAGATCTACGAGTCCAACGGGGTGATGCTGGCCGCGGCGGTGCGGGACGCCGGGGCCGAGGTGGTGGCGGCGGCCACCGTCGCCGATGACACCGCAGCATTCACCGCGGTGCTCGACCGGTACGGCGTGCGCGACGGCGCGGTGGATCTGATCATCACCAGCGGCGGGGTGAGCGCGGGTGCCTACGAGGTGGTCAAGGACGTCTTCGGCCGCGACGGCGACCAGGGTGTGGAGTTCGTCAAGGTGGCGATGCAGCCCGGGATGCCGCAGGGCATCGGACGGGTCGGCGAGGCGGCCATCATCACACTGCCCGGCAACCCCGTCAGCGCGCAGGTGTCCTTCGAGGTGTTCGTCCGCCCCGCGCTGCGCCGCGCGATGGACTCACCGGCGCCGGATCGGCCGCGCCGCACCGTGATTCTGAGCGAGAAACTGACCTCGCCGGCCGGCCGGCGGCAGTTCCGGCGCGGCCTGCTCGACCACGACACCGGGACCGTCACCAACTACGGACCACCGGCGTCGCACCACTTGCGTTACCTGGCGTCCGCGAACTGCCTGCTGGACATCGCCGGCGAGGTGACCGAACTTCCGCTGGGCACCGCGGTGGAGGTCTGGGACCTGACCGCCAGCTTCTAAGATGGCCGGATGGCCAGACGACCCCGCGCAGCAGACGATCCCGGCGGTCTGCGGCATCTGATCGAGCTGGTGCGCTCGACGGTGCCGCCCATGCACCCCGCCGGGTTGCCGTTCGTCGCCGGTGGCCTGGGCCTGGCGGTGCTGGGCCGCAACCAGCGCTGGCTGCGCGGCGCGGGCCTGGCGGCTGCGGGCGCCAGCGCCGGGTTCTTCCGGCATCCGCGTCGGGTGCCGCCGACGCGTCCCGGTGCGGTGGTGGCCCCCGCCGACGGCGTGGTCTGCCTGGTCGACACCGCGGCCCCGCCCCCGGAGCTGGACCTGCCCGACACCCCGCTGCCGCGCGTCAGCATCTTCATGTCGGTGTTCGACGCGCACGTGCAGCGAGCCCCGGTCGGCGGCGAGGTGCTCGAGGTGCTGCATCGTGCCGGCCGGTTCGGGTCCGCCGACCGCACCGAGGCCAGCGAGGACAACGAGCGCAACAGCGTGCGGATCCGCACCGCCGACGGCGCCGAGGTGATCGCCGTGCAGGTGGCCGGGTTGCTGGCGCGGCGCATCATCTGCGGCATCCGGCCCGGCGATCACCTGGCGATCGGCGACACCTACGGGCTGATCCGGTTCGGGTCGCGGCTGGACACCTACCTGCCGGTGGGTGCCCAACCGCTGGTCAGCGTGGGCCAGCGGATGGTCGCCGGTGAGACCGTACTGGCTGAGCTGTCATGACCGTTCGCACCCGGGGCCCGGTCGGTCTGCACATCCTGCCCAGCTCGATGACGGTGCTGGCCATCTGCGCCGGCTTGACCTCGATCAAGTACGCGTTGGACGGTCAGCCGCACGTCGCGATGGCACTGATCGCGGCCGCCGCCATCCTGGATGGCCTCGACGGCCGGGTGGCCCGCATCCTGGACGCCCAGTCGCGGATGGGCGCCGAGATCGACTCACTGGCCGACGCCGTCGACTTCGGGGTGGCGCCGGCGGTGGTGATCTACGTATCGCTGCTGTCGACGCAGCCGGCGGGCTGGATCGTGGTGCTGCTGTACGCGGTGTGCGTGGTGCTGCGGCTGGCCCGGTTCAACGCCCTGCTCGACGACGCCACCCTGCCCGCCTACACCCGCGAGTTCTTCGTCGGCATGCCCGCCCCGGCCGGGGCGATCACGGTGATGGGTCTGCTTGCCGCCAAACTGCAGTTCGGCGACGGTTGGTGGACGTCGCAGTGGTTCACCTGCGCCTGGATCGTGGGCACATCGATGCTGTTGGTCAGCCGCATTCCGATGCGCAAGATGCACGCCGTGTCGGTGCCGCCGCACCTGGCCGCGGTGCTGCTGGCGGTGCTGGCGCTGGTGGCCGCCGCGGCGTTCCTGTTCCCCTACGTGCTGGTGCTGGTACTGATCGTGGCCTACCTGTGCACCATTCCGTTCTCGGTCCGCAGCCAGCGCTGGGTGGCCGCGCACCCGGAAGCCTGGGAGGACGCCCCCAAGGAGCGCCGGGCCGCACGCCGGGCGATCCGCCGCGCGCAGCCGAGTCGCCGGCCGCGGGTCATTCGCCGGCCCAGCGGGCAGTCGATGGCACGACTGCGGCTGCGTAAGCCGGGGCGCTGAACTACCCGGAGCAGTAGGCCCGTGTGGCCGCCGACAGTGCCTGCTGGGCGAACCCGTCGAGGTGTCGTGCGGTGCTGACATCGCGGGTCGCCGTATCGAGTTCGGTGCCGCACTGCGGTGAATGCAACTGCGGCCACCGCTGGGCGATCTGGGCGAGCATGTCGTGGTTGAGACCGTCGATGCGGGCCCGTGAGACCGCCAGGTCGGGCGGGGCGGCCGGCGCGGCGGCCGGGTCCAGCGTCCACTGCGCGAACCGGTAGTGCTCCACGGCTTCGGTGGCGGCGATCTGGTCGGTGAAGACCTGTCTCACGTAGCCGGGGTCGAGGTGATCGGCCGCCGCGGCCGCCACCACCCGGGTCAGTTGCTGTTGCACCCGGGCCGGATCGGAGACGGCGGCTCCGGTCCGCCACTTGATGGCCGCCACATCGTCGCCGAGCTGTAGCCGCTGGGCGGCCGCATCGACCAACTCGGCCAGCGGGTTGGCCGCGTCGGCGACGGCCCGGAGCGGGACCGCCAGCAGCACCGCCGCACAGATGGCCGGGACCGGGGTGTATCGCATGGGCTCTATTGAAACCCCCCGCGAAGCAGGCGGGGCACAGCTGCTCATCGCGTGTGCGGGTCGGTCCCCGGCAGATGTTGGGAGGAACCACGCCGGCGGCGCTCGGCCGTATGCCGATAATGACCGGGTGGGTTCCACCGAAGAACGCGACGAACAGCGCCGAGTCGACTCCTCCCGTCACCTGACGCTGATCGCCCGGCTGAACACGTCGGCGGTCGACGCCCGCCGGGGCGTGGTCCGGCTGCACGCCGAAGCGATTGCCGCGCTGGGTATTCGGGAATGGGATGCGGTGTCGCTGACCGGTTCTCGCACGACGGCGGCGGTGGCCGGGCTGGCCGGCTCGGAGGTGCCGGCCGGTGTGGTGCTGCTCGACGACGTGACGCTGTCCAATGCGGGACTGCGCGACGGCACCGAGGTGGTCGTCGCCGCGGTCACCGTCTACGGCGCCCGCGCCGTGACGCTGAGCGGGTCGAAGATGGCTTCCGAATCGGTGCCGGCGGCCACGTTGCGCCAGGCGCTGCTGGGCAAGGTCTTGACCGTCGGCGACGCGGTGTCGCTGCTGCCGCGCGACCTCGGCCCGGGCACCTCGACTAGCACCGGTTCCAGGGCGGCTGCCACCGCGCTGGCCTCCGCGGTGGGGATCAGCTGGACCTCCGAGCTGCTGACGGTGACCGGCGTCGACCCGGCGGGGCCGGTCAGCGTCCAACCCAACTCCTCGGTGACCTGGGGCAACGGCACTGCGCCGGCAGCGGCCACATCGGTGCGCCCGGCCGTCGCCGAATCCGCGGCGCTGGCCGTCGACGATCTCAAAGGCTGCGCGGCGCAAGCCGACAAACTCACCGAGTGGCTCAAGCTGGCCCTTGACGAGCCCCACCTGCTCGAGACGTTGCGCGCCGGCACCAACCTCGGTGTGCTGGTGTCGGGGCCGGCCGGGGTCGGTAAGTCGACGCTGGTGCGGGCGGTGTGTGCGCAGCGACGGGTCGTCGAGCTCGACGGCCCCGAGATCGGCGCCCGGGTCGCCGACGAGCGGCTGGCGGCGGTGCGCGCGGCGGTGGCGGGGGTGCGCGAGCACGGCGGGGTGCTGCTGATCACCGATATCGACGCGCTGCTGCCGGATCCGCCCGAGCCGGTGGGCACCTTGATCCTGGCCGAGCTGCGCGACGCGGTCGCCGCCGACGGTGTCGCCTTCATCGCCACGTCGGCGCTGCCGGAGCGGGTCGACGACCGGCTGCGGGCCCCGGAGCTGTGCGACCGGGAGCTGCGGCTGAGCCTGCCCGACGGCGCGACCCGGGCGGCGTTGTTGGCCGGCCTGCTCAGGTCGGTTCCCAGCGACCCCCTGGACCTCAATGAGATCGCCGAGCGCACACCGGGTTTCGTTGCGGCTGACCTTGCGGCTCTGGTCCGGGAGGCGGCGTTGCGGGCGGCGTCGCGGGCCAGCGACAACGGCGAGGAGCCCAAGCTCACCCAGGACGATCTGGCCGGGGCGCTCAGCGTCATCCGTCCACTGTCGCGTTCGGCGACCGCGGAGGTCTCCGTGGGCTCGGTGAGCCTCGACGACGTCGGGGACATGGCGGCCACCAAACAGGCATTGACCGAGGCGATTCTGTGGCCGCTGCAGCATCCGGACACCTTCACCCGGCTGGGCGTCGACCCGCCGCACGGCGTGCTGCTCTACGGTCCGCCCGGCTGCGGCAAGACGTTCGTGGTGCGTGCGCTGGCCGGCTCGGGGCGGGTCAGCGTGCACGCCGTCAAGGGCGCCGAGCTGATGGACAAGTGGGTGGGCAGCAGTGAACGGGCGGTGCGGGATCTGTTCCAGCGCGCCCGCGATTCCGCCCCGTCGCTGGTGTTCCTCGACGAGATCGACGCGCTGGCGCCGCGGCGCGGCCAGAGCTTCGACTCCGGGGTCACCGATCGGGTGGTGGCCGCGCTGCTCACCGAACTCGACGGCGCCAACCCACTGCGCGACGTGGTGGTGGTCGGCGCCACCAACCGGCCCGAGTTGATCGACCCGGCGCTGACCCGGCCGGGCCGGCTGGAGAAGCTGGTGTTCGTCGAACCGCCGGACGCCGATGCCCGCCGCCAGATTCTGCGGGTGGCCGGCAAGTCCGTGCCGCTGCACGACGACGTCGACCTCGACGCATTGGCCGCCGACCTGGACGGCTACAGCGCCGCGGACTGCGTGGCACTGCTGCGCGAGGCGGCGCTCACAGCCATGCGACGCTCCCTCGATGCCGCCGACGTCACGATGGCCGACGTCACCGCGGCGCGCGAAAACATCCGTCCCTCACTGGATCCCGCCCAGGTCGACGCGCTGCGGTCGTTCGCCGACGATCGTTAGAAGTACCGCAACCACACGTAGAGCCAGGCGAGTGTGGTGCTCAACAGTGTGACCACGACCCCGTACCTGGCGAATTTCCAGAAGGTGATCGCGTGGCCCGCACGGTTGGCGATCGCGATCGCGACGACATTGGCACTGGCGGCGATCGCGGTGCCGTTGCCGCTGAAGCACGCGCCCAGCGCGAACGCCCACCACAGCGCCTGGCCGGTCTCGAAGTCGGGGGCTTCGCTGACGATGTCCTCGATGACCGGAGCCATGGTGGCGGTGTAGGGGATGTTGTCGACGAACGCACCGACGGCCGCGGACCCGAACAGCACCGCGGTGGTGGCGAGGAAGAAGTCGTCGTGAAACACCGACACGACCGCGCCGCCAAATGCCCGGATCACGCCGGTGTGCACCAGGCCGGAGACCATGACGAACAGCCCCATGAAGAACACCAGCGTGGGCCACTCGACCTCCGGAAGCACGTCGGCGATCTCGGCGTCGGTTACCAGCAGCATCGTGCCGGCGCCGATGAGCGCCACGATCGACGGTGCGACATGCAGCACTGAATGCAGGCAGAACCCGATGATGACCAGCGCCAATACCAGCAGCGCCCGCACCAGCAGTCGGGTGTCATCGATCGCGCGTCGCTCCTGCAGCACCAGAACGTTCTCGAGGTGCCGGGCGTCGCAGCGCAAGTCGGCCCGGAACAGCACCCGGGTGAACACCACGAAGGCCACGAAGATCGCCGTCACCACCGGTGCCATGTGGACGAGGAAGTCGTTGAACGACAGGCCGGCGCGGCTGCCGATGATGACGTTGGGCGGGTCGCCGATCAGGGTCGCGGCACCGCCGATGTTCGACGCGAGTATCTCGGCGATCAGATATGGCTGCGGCGCAAAACCCAGCCGGTCGCAGATCACCAGGGTGACCGGCGCGACCAGCATGATGACCGTGACGTTGTCGAGCACCGGCGAGGCGATGGCGGTGATCAGCATCAACATCACCATCAGTCGAAATGGCTTGCCGTGGGACCGTTTCGCCGCCCAGATGGCCAGGAAGTCGAAGAGCCCGGTCTGCTTGATCACCCCGACGATGACCATCATGCCGAGCAGCAGGAAGATGACGTTCCAGTCGATGCCCTCGTGCTCGGAGTAGAAGACGCGTTCGCCGGGAATCAAGCCGAGCAATGCCATCAGGCCCGCGGCGATAAGAACCGTCTTGACTTTGTTCGCGCGTTCGGTGGCCAGGAACCACAGCGCGATGACGAAGATCGTGATTGCGAGTACCGAGGCCATCTCTTCGCCTCCTGCCACGGGCTCGCCCGGTTCTGATCAGTCGCCGGGACCGGCAACCGCCAGGCAGGTCAACAATCGTTCCAGGGTCACCGCGCCGGTCAGCCGGCCGTCGCCATCGACCAGAGCGATCAACGGACTTCGCTTGCTGGCCATGACGGTGGCGATCTCGAGCAGTGTGGCCTCCGGTGCCACCGTCGTCGGCGCCGCAACCGGACTCGGTAGACAGTCGCGGACGGTGAGGTTACCCGGACCGTGCCAGAACAGGTCGGCATGGACTTCGTCGACGGCGCGGACCAGTGCCGGGTAGTCCTGGTAGGACTTGGGAATCATCAGCCGCAGCACCTGGGTGCCGGGCAGCACCGCGACCGGACGGTCCGACTCGTCGACGACGATGAGTCCGGGCAACCGGTAGACGACCATCAGTTGCACGGCTTTCGATACGGCGTCGTCCATTCGGACCGTCGGTGCCGTCAATGCGATCTCGTGTGCCTGCATGCTTCCGTTCCGCTGCCTGGTGGCGGTGATCGTCATCGTCATCATTCCCCGATCAGGTCGTCGGCCCGTCGTAAAGACAGGTGCAGGGTTCCTCCGCCAGGTACCGTCGTCCGATCGATGTGCATCGAATTTCCTACCTCGACTGATTCCAGTTTTCGTGGTGGATCATCCAGTCGCTATGGGGTCCAGCCCTCATTCAGCCCGGGGTCGGACCCGTACGACACCTCGGTGACCGGGCCGACGTGGCAAAACGACCGCCACGCGCCGCTCATGCCACCATGCTGGCCGACGAGCACGCCATTGTCCATGCCGAAGTGAATGGGTGCCGGCCCCCACGGCACTGGGACGGTGGCCGCACTCGAATTTGGGAGTAGAACGCGATGGCGACCGGTTCGTTCGCAGTTCGAGACTGGTGTTGTCAGAAGCGAATCCCACCTAGCCGGGAGGATTCCACAATGCCACCGTCGAACCTACAAGACACCGTGAGCATCTACGACAGAGTCGGTGGTCATGAGGCGTTGGAGGGCGTGGTCGAGGACTTCTACAGCCGCGTACTCGCCGACGACCGACTGTCGGGCTTCTTCGCCGGAACGAACATGAACCGTATCCGGGGCATGTCGACGGAGTTCTTTGCGGCTGCACTCGGCGGCCCGGACCCCTACACCGGCCTGTCGATGAAGCGGGCGCATCAAGGTCGCGGCATCGGGATCGACCACTTCGACCTGGTGCTGGGACACCTCTCGGACGCCCTGGCCGCGGCCGAGGTTCCGGACGCGACGGTCGCGGAGATCCTCACGCTGATCGCACCGCTGGCCGACGACATCACCTAGCCGACCCGCACGCCATCCGTCAGGGCTGCTCCGCCAGCTCACCCAGCCTGGAAATCGATGCCCGCAACGAATCCGCGGTGGTGGCGCGGGCGCGGGCGAACCGGTTCGGATCTCGCAGCTGCGACCAGTCGTAGGTGTGGGTGACCCGGGTGTGGGTCTTGTCCAACGGCTCGAGTTCCCACCGCCACAGGTGTCCCGGCGGTTCTTGCCCGGGCGCCGCCGGCCGCCAGGCGATACGGCGTCCTTCCTCGAACTCCACCACGTGGTTTTCCCGGACGGCGCCTTTGGTCAGCGTCATGGTGAACATTGCCCCCACGGCGCACACCCGTTGCCCGGCTTGGGCTGCGGACAGATTGTCGTTGCCGTCCCAGCGCGGCTGCTGCGACGGGTCGGCGATCAACTCGAAGATGCGCGCCGCCGGCGCGGCGATGTCGCCGCTGGCGCTGACAACCTTGACGACAAGCGGCGAGCCCACCCGGTGCGCGGTGCCTTCCGGGTCGACGTAGGCGAATTCCCGGAGTCGGTAGTCGGTGTCGATCGGTTCGACGAAGCGCCCGGCCACTCCCGAGGCCGTCCACTGCTCGTAGAGCGTATCCGCGTCGTCGACGTACAGGTACACGCCGGCAGCCGTCCGCAGCGGATCGTGCTCAGACCACTCCGACAGGTGCAGCAACACCGGCCCGCGCTCGGCGAATCCGTACCGGGCCGGGCCGTCGTAGGTGTGAACCCGAAATCCGAGCCGACGGTAGCGATCCAGGGCGGCGTCGAGGTCTCGCACCGGAATGATCGGTGCCACCGCGGTGAATTCGATCTCCGGCATGCCGACAGCCTACGTCCAGTCCCTAACGCTGCGAGCTCATCTCGTACCCGCCGGTGAGCCAGTACAGCGCCCGATCCAGTCCGGGCAGAATGTCGGTGATCGCGATCTCGCCGGCGGCGAAACGCGCGGACAGCCCGTACACCAGGTTCGAGATGATGACGTCGAGGTCGGCGATGAAGCCTTCGTCGACATCCGACAGCGCCGCCAGCATGGCCGGTTCCACCGCGTCGAGACCGCGGCGAACCAGTTTGTCCCCACCCGGCGCGGAGCGAGCCCGCACGTAGGCGGTCAGCATCGCCGGATGGCGCTCCCACGGCTCGAACAGGGCCCGGTACAAGCGCATCAGCGCCGGGTAGAGCGACTCGCCGGGCTCGCGCGGGTGCGCGGCGATACCGGAGTAGCGGTGCTGGATCATCCAGGCATCCAAGGCGGCCAGGATCAGCTCGTCCCGGGTGGTGTAACGCTTGTAGATGGTCGCCAGTGACATCCGGGCGCGGCGGGCGACTTCGCGCAGCTGGACCGCGTCATAGCCCTCGGTTTCGAGGATCTCGACGACGATCGCCAGGATCCGCTCCTCGGTGCTGAGCGTCGATGCCCCCTTGCCTGCCATGAGTAACCAGGTTACTCTACCGGCATGGGTTCACTGGACGGGAAAGTCGCATTCATCACCGGCGCGGCGCGCGGGCAGGGCCGCAGCCACGCGGTACGGCTGGCCGCCGACGGCGCCGCCATCATCGGCGTGGACATCTGCGCCGACATCGCCTCCAGCGGCTATCCGATGGCGACCCGCGAGGAGCTCGACGAGACAGTGGGGCTGGTGGAGGCCCAGGGCGGCAAGATGATTGCTTCGGTCGCCGACGTCCGCGACTTCGGCCGGCTCAAGGCCGCCCTCGATGCCGGTGTCGAGCATTTCGGGCGGCTCGACATCGTGTGCGTGAACGCCGGGATCGCGACGATGGCGTTTCGCGAGCTGACCGATGCCGAGGACCTCGAACAGTGGACCGACGTGCTCGACGTCAACCTCGTCGGCGCGTTCCACACCGCCAAGGCCGCCATTCCACACCTGATCGCCGGTGAGCGGGGCGGGGCGATCGTGTTCACCAGCTCCACCGCCGGGCTCAAGGGGTTCGGCGGCCTGCAGGGCGGCGGCCTGGGCTACGCGGCCTCCAAACACGGCATCGTCGGCCTGATGCGTACGCTGGCCAACGCACTTGCACCCCACAATATTCGGGTCAACAGCGTGCACCCGACCGGCGTGAACACCATGATGGCGGTCAACCCCGCCATCACCGAGTTTCTGGCCAACTACCCCGGCGGCGGGCCGCATCTGCAGAACCCGCTGCCGGTGGAGATGCTCGAACCCGAGGACATCAGCGCGGCCATCGCGTATCTGGTGTCCGACGCCGCCAAATACGTCACCGGGGTGACCTTCCCCGTCGACGCCGGCTTCTGCAACAAGCTATGACCGGGCGGGCAGCCGGTAAGCGGGTGCTGGTCACCGGCGCGGCGCGGGGCATGGGACGCAGTCACGCGGTGCGGTTGGCCGAGGAGGGCGCCGACCTGATCCTGGTCGACATCTGCGCGTCACTGCCGGAGGTCGAATATCCGCTGGCCACAACGGAAGATCTCGACGAGACCGCCCGGCTCGTCGAGAAGCACGGCCGCCACGCAGTCACCCACGTCGTCGACGTCCGCGACGCCGCCGCGCTGACGGCCGCAGTCGACGACGGCGCCGCACGGTTGGGCGGCCTGGACGCCGCCGTCGCCAATGCCGGGGTGATCACCGCCGGCACCTGGGACGCCACCACGTCCGAGCAGTGGCGCACCGTCGTCGACGTGAACCTGATCGGGGCGTGGAACACCTGCTCGGCGGCGCTGCCGCATCTGGTCGACCACGGCGGCAGCCTGATCAACATCAGCTCGGTCGCCGGACTGAAGGGCACCCCGCTGCACACCCCCTACACCGCCGCCAAACACGGCGTGGTCGGAATGAGCCGGGCGCTGGCCAATGAGCTTGCCGCGGTGAATGTTCGCGTCAACACCGTGCACCCCACCGGGGTCGAGACCGGGATGCAGCCGGACACGCTGCACGGGCTGATCCACGACAAACGCGCCGACCTCGGCCCGATCTTTATGAACGCCCTGCCGATCGTGATGACCGAGGCCCGCGACGTCAGCAACGCGGTGCTGTTCCTGGTCTCCGACGAGTCCCGGCACGTGACCGGGCTGGAGTTCAAGGTGGATGCCGGTGCCACCCTCCGCTGAGCCGGGGCGCGGCGCGCGCGCCTTCGCCGAGTTGCTGACGGTGCCCGCGCCGGAGGGCACGCCCGCCGCGGCCGCCCTACTCGACTTCGTCTTCGACCAGGTGTGGCAGCGCCCGGGACTGAGCCGCCGCGACCGGTGGTTCATCGCGCTACCCTGCCTGGCCGCAGCCGACACCGAGCAGCCACTACGCGAACATATCTACGCGGCCCTGCACAGCGGCGACGTCACCATCGACGAAATGCGGGAAGCCGTATTGCATTTCGCGGTCTACTCCGGCTGGCCGAAGGCGTCACTGTTCAACATGATCGTCGACGAGCAGTGGCAGCGCATCCACACCGAGCGCGGTGAGCCGGTGCCGGAGCCGTCGCCGCTGCTGCCGCTGACCACCCCCAGTGACCCCGAGGCTCGGCTGCTGGCCGGCGAGCAGGCATTCCGCGACGTCAACTGCCTGCCCTATGTGCCGACCCGCGACGACCCGTACTCGGGTGCGGGGATCTTGAACTTCGTCTTCGGCGAGATGTGGCTGCGGCCCGGGCTGGGCATGAAGCAGCGGCGGCTGATCACGGTTGCGTGCGTCGCGTTCCAGGACGCGCCGTACCCGATCCTGAGTCACGTCTACGCCGCGCTGAAGAGCCGCGACGTGTCCTTCGACGAAATCGATGAGGCCGCTTTGCAGTTCGGTGCCTACTACGGCTGGCCCAAGGCGTCGCGACTGATCGAGGTGATCGGGGAGCAGAAGCAGCGCGTGACAACCGAATGGGCGCAGGAAGGCATTGCATGACGGTGACCGTCACGCACGAGCACATCTACCCGGCCACCGGCCGACCGAACGCCACTGTGGCGCTGGCCGGCGCAGCGGAGATCGACCAGGCCGTAACCGCAGCGCAGCAGGCGCAGCGCGAATGGATCGCGCTGACCGTCGACCGACGCCGCGACCTGCTGATCGACTTGGCCGACGTGGTTCACGAGCATCTCGACGAACTGGCCGCGTTGAACGTGCAGGATTATGCGGTACCGATCTCGTTCGCCGGGAACGCGATTCTGCTGGAGCGATTCCTGCGTCACTTCGCGGGCTACGTCGACAAACCGCACGGCTCCAGCACGCCGGTGAGCGAGTCCTTCGACGTCAACCTGATCGAACGCGAACCGTACGGTGTGGTGGGTGTTATCGCCCCGTGGAACGGCGCGCTGGTGGTCGCCGGATCGTGCGTGGCACCCGCGCTGGCAGCTGGCAACGCGGTGGTGTTCAAGCCCTCAGAGCTCGCACCGCTGGCCGCGTTGCGCTTCGGCGAACTGTGCCTTCAGGCGGGCCTGCCGCCCGGACTGGTCAGCGTGGTGCCGGCCGCCGCGGCGGGCGGTGACGCGCTGGTGCGCCACCCCGGCATCCGCAAGATCCATTTCACCGGCGGCGAAACCACCGCCCGCAGCGTGCTGCAGGCCGCGGCCGTCAACCTCACCCCGGTCGTCACCGAACTCGGCGGCAAGTCGGCCAATATCGTCTTCGCCGACGCCGACCTTGACGCTGCCGCACGGCTTGCCGCGCATCAGGGTCCCTTGATGCAGTCCGGCCAGAGCTGCGCCTGCGCCAGCCGGGTGCTGGTGCACGAGTCGGTCTACGACACCTTCGTCGAGAAGTTTCTGGCCGCGGTCGGCCATGCCAAGGTGGGTGATCCGCTCGATCCCACGGTGATGTTCGGTCCGGTGATCAGCCAGGCCGCCGCGGACCGCATCCTGGCCGTGATCGACCGCGCGGCCAGTGAGGGCAGCGGGGACCTGCTTGCCGGCGGCCGGCGGCTCGGCGGTGACCTCGCATCGGGCTACTACATCGAGCCGACGGTTTTCGGTGGCGTGGACAACTCCTCGGCGCTGGCTCAGACCGAAACGTTCGGCCCCGTAGTGTCGGTGATGAGGTTCCGCGACGACGCCGAAGCCGTCGCACTGGCCAACGACACCCGCTACGGACTCAACGCGTTCGTCCACACCCGCGATCTGGTACGCGCCCATCGGGTTTCCCGGCAGCTCGAAGCCGGTTCGGTCTGGGTCAATACCATCAGCAATATCTCACCGCAGGGCCCCTACGGCGGCTACAAGCAGAGCGGATCCGGACGCACCGGCGGCGCCGACGGGCTCCACGAATTTCTGCAGATCAAAAACATTCGCATCGGCATGAACTGAGCTCCTGCCCACCCGGGATCGTCCGCGGGTGGGCCGATACTGGGGCAGCACTCACAGCTGCGTATACACCGACTTGGTCTGCAGGAAGCTCTCAACGCCGTCGCGGCCCCACTCGTGGCCCCAGCCGGACTGTTTGTAGCCGCCGAACGGCACCGAGTGGTCGAAGACCATCTGGCAGTTCAGCGAGACGGTTCCGGCCTCCAGCCGCTTGGCCAGCCGGTGGGCGCGGCTCAGGTCGCGGGTCCACGCGGTGGCGGCAAGGCCGTACTCGGAATCGTTCGCCAGCGCGACGGCTTCGTCATCGTCGTCGAAAGGCAGCACCGTGACCACCGGCCCGAAGATCTCCTGCTGATAGAGCCGCATACCGGGATCGACGTTGGTCAGCACGGTCGGGTGCACGAAATAACCGCGGCGATCGAGCCGGTGCCCGCCGGTGATGACCTCGACGTGATCGCGCTTGCCCTCGTCGATGAAGCCCATCACCCGGTTGAGCTGCTTCTCGCTGATCAATGGGCCGATCGCGGCGCCCTCGTCTCGGGGGCCGCCCAGCTGAAGGTTGTTGGCCACCATGGCGATACCGTCGACCACCTGGTCGTAAACGCCGCGCTGTACGAAGATCCGAGACCCGCAGATGCACCCCTGCCCGGAATGGATGAAGATGCCCATCGCGGCCATCGTGATGGCGGTGTTCAGATCCGCGTCGTCATAGATCAGCACCGGCGACTTGCCGCCGAGCTCGAGGCTGACCCGCTTGAGGTTTCCGGCGGACGCCGCCACGATCCGTTTGCCGACCTCGGTGGAGCCGGTGAACGCGATCTTCTGTACGCCGGGATGGTCGACCAGCGCCGCCCCCGCGGTGTGCCCGTAACCGGTGACCAGGTTGACGACGCCGTCGGGCACACCCGCCGCGGCGAGCAACCGTTCCAACACCAGTGCCGAAAGCGGTGTCTCCTCAGCAGGTTTGGCCACACTGCTGCACCCTGCTGCCAGCGCCGGGGCCAGCTTGGTGCAGGCGTTGAAGATCGGACCGTTCCAGGGGAAGATCAAGCCGACCACCCCGTAGGGCTCCTTGAGGGTGTAGGCGTGTAGGTCGGCGTGCGCGCCGGAGATGCCGCCGGTCATCTGCACCTGGTGCGCGTCACCGTTGAGTTTGGTGCACCATCCGGCGTAGTAGCGGAAGATCTCCGCGCAGGTGGGCACGATCATCTGGGCCTGCATCAGCGGCATCCCGGTGTTGATCGAGTCGATCTGTGCCAGCTCGTCGGCGTGCTCATCGATCAGGTCGGCGACGCGCCAGAGGATCTTGGCGCGTTCGCGGGCCGGCATCGCGCTCCAGGCACCCGAATCGAAGGAGCCGCGGGCCCGGGCAACCGCCTCGTCGACGGCTTCGGCGCCGCCGTCCTTGAATTCGCCGATCTGCTCCTCGGTTGCCGGATCGACGATCGGGATCACCTCGCCCGCGCCGGGACGCAGGCGCACCTCATCCAACACAGAACTGAGAGACATTGCTGACCTTTCCGATGATGCGTTGCCCGGGGCGGACTATTGTTCGACCGGGTCGAACTCGATGTGCAGCTCGGTCAGGCCGCGCAGCAGGAACGTCGGCTCGTAGCTGTAGTGCCGCTCGCCGGCCGGACCGTGGTGCTCTTCGCTGATGCGGATGTCGCGCATCCGGTCCAGCATCCGGTTGGCGGTGATCCGCCCCTCCACCCGGACCAGCGGCGCGCCGGGGCAGGTGTGGATGCCGCGGCCGAACGCGATGTGCTCGCGAACGTTCTTGCGGTCGATGTTGAATTCGTCGGGATTGTCGAACTTGCGCGGGTCCCGGTTGGCCGCCCCCAGACACAGCATCAGCACGGTACCCGCCTTGATCGGCACGCCGGCCAGCGTGGTGGATTTACGCGCCAGCCGGAAGTCGACCTTCGTCGGACTCTGAATCCGCAACGACTCCTCGATGAAGCGCGGGATCAGGTCGCGGTTCTCCCGCAACCGCTGCTGCAACTCCGGCCGCTCGCCGAGGACCTGCACCATGGTGCCCAGCAGCTTGGTGACGGTCTCCTGGCCGGCACCGAACAGGAACGTCGCCGGGCGCACCACCTCCATGACCTCCGGTGTCGATCCGTCGGGGTAGGTGGCTTCGGCCAGCATGGTCAACACGTCGGCCCGGGGGGCGTCGCGCCGATCGGTGATGTAGCGGTTGAACTTGTCGTCGAGATAGTCCAGCGGGTTGAGCCCCACCGGTTCACCGTCCAGGGCGCCCACCCGCGCACCCGGCCGCTGCCCGGCGCCCAGCGCCCGGCGGAACTCCGCCCGGTCGTCGTCGGGAACACCCAGCAGGTCGGCGATGGCCAGTGTCGCAAAGGGTTTGGCGTAGTCCATCAGGAATTCGCACCGGCCCTCGGCGAGGAACTCGTCGAGCTGCAGATCGGCCAGCCGCCAGATGAAGTCCTCGTTCTCCTTCAATCGGACCGGGGTCAGGATCCGGCCCAAGAGCGCCCGGGTCCGTTCGTGCGCCGGCGGATCCTGGACGACGACGTGCTCGAAGATCGGAAACAGATGCCGGTGGGCCTCGATCTGCTCGGTGATGTCGTCACCCTCGGGTTCGAACGGCAACGGCGGGAACGGGCCACCGATGGCGTTGACCGCCGAGAACGAGTCGTGGTCCTTGAACGCGGCGTGCACCTCCTCGTAACCGGTGACGGCGACGACGCCGTGGTGCGGCTCGGCGAAGACCGGGCCGTTGGAGCGCAGGTACTCGTAATAGGGGTAGGGGTTCTGGGTCACGTCCTGGTCGGAGAAGTAATCCACCGCCGCGAGATCCGTCATCACGCGATCCGCCCTTTCGTTCGCATCACGACCTCGTCATGCTGATCGATCGATCAGCTTGTTAGAATGCGTCATGCCTATCATGTGCGGCGACGGCCGGTCAAGCAATCGCGGCGCCGGGAAGCGCTGAATGCCCGCGCCACGCAAGGCCAAATCGACCGACAGCGCCACCCGGCGGCGGCTGATCGAGGCGACCGCCCGGATCATGCGCGACGAGGGCTACGCCGCGGCGACGTCACGGCACGTGGCCGCCGAGGCCGGCGTCAAGCAGGCGTTGGTCTACTACTACTTCCCCACCATGGACGACCTCTTCGTCGAGGTGCTGCGCGCCGGCGCCGACGTCGCACTGGAGCGGATGCGCACCGCCCTCACCGACGACGACCCGCTGCAGGCACTCTGGACAATCAACAGTGATGCCCGCGTAACCAGCTTGAATACCGAATTCATGGCGCTGGCCAACCACCGCAAGGCGATCCGGGCCGAGCTGAAGGCCTACGCCGAACGGGTCCGCGACATCGAGACCGCGGCCGTCACGGTGGCACTGCGCGCCCACGGCGTCGACCTGGCCGAGTATCCCCCCGTCGCCGTCGCCATGCTGATCGCGCAGACCGCACGCAGCCTGTGCAACGAAGCCACCGTCGGGGTCACCCACGGCCATGACGAGTTACGCGCACTCGTCGAGCGTCAGTTGCGCCGGCTGACCACGCCCGCCGCCACCCGCTGAGAACCGGCGGTTGACAGAGCCGGCCTTTGGTGCCAGCCTTGCTGATCGATCGACCAATACGAGACGAGGTGCGCAACATGGCTGGACGAGTCGAGGGAAAGGTCGCGCTCATCACCGGCGCGGCACGCGGTCAGGGCCGCAGTCACGCGGTGCGGCTGGCGCAGGAAGGCGCGGACATCATCGCCGTCGACATCTGCGCCCCGATCAGCAGTAGCAAGGAGATCCCGGCGGCGACTCCCGACGACCTGGCCGAGACGGCCGACCTGGTCAAGGGCCTGGACCGCCGCATCGTGACGGCACAGGTCGACGTGCGTGACTTCGACGCGCTCAAGGCAGCGGTCGACAGCGGTGTGGAGCAGTTGGGCCGGCTGGACATCATCGCGGCCAACGCCGGGATCGGCAACGGCGGCCAGACCCTGG
>CAYNJD010000021.1:0-19239 GCA_964397355.1 uncultured Mycobacterium sp.
GGTGCTGCTGACCTCGCTGAACCCCGACGCCGACGATATCGCCGATGCGGTGCGCATCGACGACACCACGCTGAGCCGGGCCGAGTTGCGCGCCGCCTCGGCGGCGGTGCTCGAAGACCTCGGTGGGCTGCGGCGGGTCGCGGTGCTGGCCACCCCGACGGCGCCGACCGTGCTGGCCGTCGCCGGCTGTCTGCTTGCCGGGGTGCCGGTGGTGCCGGTCCCCGCCGACGTCGGTGTCGCCGAACGCGCGCACATCCTGCGCGACTCCGACGCGCAGGCCTGGCTGGGGGAGCGGCCCGATGATCTCGCCGGCCTGCCGCACGTCCCGGTGCGCCACGGCTCCTCACAGAGCCTCGCTGAACCGGGGGAAGACGACATCGCGCTCGTCATCTACACCTCCGGTACCACCGGGCCGCCCAAGGGCGTGCAGCTGAGCCGGCGGGCGCTGGCGGCGGATCTGGACGCGCTGGCCCAGGCCTGGCACTGGAGCCCCGACGACGTGCTGGTGCACGGCCTGCCGCTCTATCACGTGCACGGTCTGGTGCTCGGCCTATTGGGGTCACTGCGGGTCGGGAACCGCTTCGTGCACACCGGCAAACCCACACCGGAGGCCTACGCGGCCGCGGGCGGCACGCTGTATTTCGGGGTGCCCACCGTGTGGTCGCGGATGGTGGCCGACGCGCAAGCCGCCGAGGCGCTGCGCCCGGCCCGGCTGCTGGTGTCGGGCAGTGCGCCGCTGCCGGTTCCGGTGTTCGACCGCCTCGTCGCGCTCACCGGCCACGCACCGATCGAACGGTACGGCAGCACCGAATCGCTGATCACGCTGAGCACCCGCGTCGACGGTGAACGGCGGCCCGGCTGGGTGGGGCTGCCGCTGAGCGGTGTGCAGACCCGGCTGGTGGGCGAGGACGGCGGATCGGTGCCGCACGACGGCGAGACCATCGGGCGGCTGGTGGTGCGCGGACCGACACTGTTCGACGGATACCTCAACCGGCCGGAGGCGACCGCCGAGGCGTTCGACGCCGACGGCTGGTATCGCACCGGCGATGTCGCGGTCATCGACGACGGCGGGATGCACCGGATCGTGGGCCGCGAATCGGTCGACCTGATCAAGTCCGGCGGCTTCCGGGTCGGTGCCGGCGAGATCGAAACCGCGCTGCTCGGCCATCCCGGGGTGGCCGAGGTGGCCGTCGTCGGCATGCCTGACGAAGACCTCGGCCAGCGCATCGTCGCGTTCGTCGTCGGCTCCCCGGACGGCGCACCCCGGCCCGACGAGCTGATCGACTACGTGGCCCAACAGCTTTCGGTGCACAAGCGGCCGCGCGAGGTGCGGATCGTGGATGCGCTGCCGCGCAACGCGATGGGAAAGGTACTCAAAAAGGCACTGCTGACGTAGGCTCGCGCTTGCGCTAACCGAAACCAGAAGGGTGGCCCGCCTGTGAAGTCTCAGAAGCGATTCAGTCTCGCCGCAGTCAGCGTCCTCGCCGCTGCGGCTTTCCTGCTGGGCGGCTGCTCGGAGGTCAGCAAGGTGGTCAACAAGGGCGGTGACACCACCTGCGCAGAGTTCAACAGCCACGACGACGAGAAGCAGCGCTCGGAAGTCTCCAAGATGATGAAGGACAAGAACGGCAGCGAGCCGTCCAACATGGAGCTCTCCGCGACGCGGGTGGCGGTCAGCGCCTACTGCAAGACCGTCGGCAAGGACAGCGACAAGATCAGCAACGCGATGCTGTAGCGCGCAGCTCAGGGGCGCTCGGGCGCGGGACCCGCCGGCTCCCAGGTCTGCATCGCGACGTCGACCTGGTCCTCGTCGAGGGCGCCCACCGGCAGCGGCGGTTGGTCACCGCGGTAACGCATGCCGTCGAGCAGGATGGCCACATAGCGTCGCCACAGTTCGGCGTCGACGTGTCCGGCGAATTCGCTGACCGTGCCCGCCAGCAGCCCGAGCAGCGGCATGTCGGTATGGGACAGCTCCTGGCGCAGCTGGCCGTCGGCTCGCGCTCGCTCGACGAGTTTCCGCAGCACGGGGATCAGCCGTTCTTGGGCGCACTTGACCCGGGCGCCCCCGTAGCACTTGCTGAAGGCGATCTCCCGTAGTCCACGGTCGGTCGCCAGCAGCTCACACATCTGCTCGACGTACCACGCAAACCCCTGCCAGGAATCCGGTTGGTGCAGAGCGGATTCCGCCAAGTCTGCCAGCTGATTGAGGCCGTCCGCGAAGATCGCCTCGAGTAGCTCCTCTTTGGTGGCGAACCTGCGGTACACGGTTCCGACTCCCACGCCGGCGTGATGCGCGACGTCGTTGAGATTGGGCTCGAGACCCTTGCTCGCGAACAGGTCGCGGGCTGCCTCCAGGACGCGCTTCCGGTTGCGCTCGGCGTCCTTGCGCAGCGGGCGGCACGTGTCCTCACTCACATTCACCCCGTCAAGTGTAATGCGAACAACAAGTTAAACGGATTGACTTGATCCACTTAACTGGTTAGCTTGGCTACCTGGAACTGCAGCGGCGACCAAACCCGGGTCAACGCCGGGGAAGGCAACGATGACCAGGCTGATCAGGCGCGTATGGCTACCGGTATTGATCGTGGTGGCGGCCGCGGCAGGCGCGGTCACCGTCGCGAACCTACGGGGGGTGTTCGGTTCGCATCCGGTGGTGGTGACCGACAAGACCTCCGACACCGCGGAGGACTTCAACCCGAAGTTCGTCACCTACGAGGTCTTCGGCTCGGGCACCACGGCCGTCATCAACTACATGGATCTCGAAGGCAAGCCGCAGCGCGTCGAGAGCACGGCGTTGCCGTGGTCGTTGACACTGCAGACCACACTGCCCTCGGTGATGCCCAACATCCTTGCCCAGGGCGACGGCGACAGCATCAGCTGCCGGGTCACCGTCGATGACGAGGTCAAGCAGGAGAGGACCGCCACCGGAGTGAACGCCGAAACCTTCTGCTACGTGAAGGCAGCATGAGCACGCCGAGCGGCGTTGCGGCCGAAGCCATCCCGGCATCAAGCCAGGCCGCGCGGCCACGACTACCGCGACTTATCCGGACATTCGCGCTACCGATCATCCTGGGCTGGATCGCGCTGATCGCCGCGCTGAACATCGTCGTCCCGCAGCTCGAGGAAGTCGGCAAGCTGCGCGCGGTGTCGATGAGTCCCAATGATGCGCCGTCGATGGTCGCCACCAAGCGAGTCGGCAAGGTGTTCGAAGAGTACGACACGTCCAGCTCGGTGATGATCGTGCTCGAAGGCGACGAGCCGCTGGGCGCCGCGGCGCACCAGTTCTATGACGACATGGTGCGCGAGCTGCGCGCCGACACCGCCCACGTGCAGCACGTCCAGGACTTCTGGGGCGACACGCTCACCGCCAAGGGTGCCCAGAGCGCCGACGGCAAGGCCGCCTACGTTCAGGTCTACATCGCCGGCGACCAGGGTGAGACGCTGGCCAACGAGTCGGTGGAGGCGGTGCGCCGCATCGCGTCGGAAGGGCCCGCTCCCGCCGGTGTGAAGGCCTACGTGACGGGGGCCGCGGCAACGAGCACCGACCAGAACCACGTCGGCGACAAGAGCATGGAGACCATCGAAATGCTCACCTTCGCCGTCATCACGGTGATGCTGCTGGCCGTCTACCGCTCGGTCATCACCACGCTGATCGTGCTCGCGATGGTGGTGCTCGAGCTCTCGGGCGCCCGGGGAATGGTGGCATTTTTGGGCTTCCACCAGCTGTTCGGTCTGACGACGTTCGCCACCAACATGGTGGTGACGTTGGCGATCGCCGCCGCCACCGACTACGCGATCTTCCTGATCGGCCGGTATCAGGAGGCGCGACGAGTCGGCGAGGACCGAGAAACCGCCTATTACACGATGTTCCACGGAACGGCGCACGTGGTGCTGGCCTCGGGCCTGACCATTGCCGGAGCGACGTTCTGCCTGCACTTCACCCGGTTGCCGTATTTCCAGACGATGGGCATCCCGCTGTCCATCGGCATGGTGGTCGTCGTCGCGGCGGCGCTCACGATGGGTCCGGCGGTGATCTCGGTGTGCAGCCGGTTCGGCCGCATCCTCGAACCCAAGCGCAACAGCCAATCCCGCGGCTGGCACCGGGTGGGGACCGCCACCGTTCGCTGGCCCGGGGCCGTGCTGGTCTGCGCGATGTCGGCGTCGCTGATCGGGCTGCTGGCGCTGCCCGGCTACCACACCACCTACAACGACCGCATCTACCTGCCCGACGACGTACCGACGAACGTGGGTTACGCGGCGGCGTTCCGGCACTTCTCCCAGGCGAAGATGAACCCGGACCTGATGATGATCGAAACCGATCACGATCTGCGCAATCCGGCGGACTTCCTGGTGATCGACAAGATCGCCAAAGCCCTCAAGAACGTGCACGGCATCGCCCAGGTGCAGACCATCACCCGACCCGACGGCGACCCGGTCAAACACTCGACGATCCCCTACACCGTCGGTCAGAGCGGCACCTCGGCGCTCATGAACAACGACTACATGCAGACCAACCTGGACAACCTGCTCAAGCAGGCCGACGACCTGCAGGCCAGCATCGACTCGATGACCGAGATGATGAACATCCAGACAGACCTGGCCGAGGTGTCACAGCGGATGGCCGACAAGATGGCGACCACATCGGTCGACATCGGCGAAATGCGCGACCACATGGCCGATTTCGATGATTTCTTTCGGGTTTTCCGCAACTACTTCTACTGGGAGCCGCACTGCTTCGACATTCCCATCTGCTGGGCGCTGCGGTCGGTGTTCGACACCATGGACGGCATCGACACCATGTCCGGCGACTTCGACGACATCGTTCCCGACATGCAACGCATGGCCGAGCTGATGCCGAAGATGGTCGCCGTGATGCCGGCGCAGATCCAGTCGATGAAGAATCAGAAGCAGACGTTGCTCAACCAGTATCAGGTGCAGAAGGCCCAGCAGGACCAGAACATGGCGATGCAGGCCAACTCCACGGCCATGGGCGAGGCGTTCGATGCCGCCAAGAACGACGACTCGTTCTACCTCCCGCCGGAAGCCTTCGAGACCGCCGATTTCAAGCGGGGCATCAAGCTGTTCATCTCGCCCGACGGACATGCGGTGCGGTTCACCATCATTCACCAGGGCGATCCGCTGACACCGGAGGGCACGTCGCGCATCGAACCGCTGAAGGTGGCGGCGGCCGACGCGATCAAGGGCACCCCGTTCGAAGGGGCCAGGATCTACCTGGGCGGCAGCGCGGCCATGTTCAACGACATGCAGCAGGGCGCCAATTACGACCTGCTCATCGTGGCGACGGCCGCGCTGGTGCTGATCTTCATCATCATGGTGGTGCTCACCCGCGCGGTGGTGGCCGCCGCGGTGATCACCGGTACGGTGGTGGTCAGCCTCGCCTCGGCGTTCGGGCTCTCGGTGGTGCTCTGGCAACACCTGGTGGGCATCCCGCTGCACTGGATGGTGCTGCCGATGTCGGTCATCGTGCTGCTGGCCGTCGGTGCCGATTACAACCTGCTGCTGGTCTCGCGCATCCGGGAGGAGGTCCACGCGGGACTGCGCACCGGGCTCATCCGTGCCATGGTCGGTACCGGCGCCGTGGTCACGGCCGCCGGACTGGTGTTCGCCTTCACCATGGCGTCGATGGCGGTCAGTGCGTTGATCGTCATCGGCCAGGTCGGCACCACCATCGGGCTCGGTCTGCTCTTCGACACCCTGGTGGTCAGGTCGTTGATGACCCCGTCGATCGCCACCCTGCTCGGACGCTGGTTCTGGTGGCCGCAACGGGTGCGTTCCCGCCCGGTTCCGCAGCCGTGGCCGCAACCGGTCCGCCGGGAGCGCGAGGAAGCGCTGGTCTGAGCCGGCCGTCAGTTGGCGTGCAGGTCCTCGTTGAGTGTGATGCCCTGACCGTCGCGGGCGACCACCTCGACCGCTCCGGTCGCCGAGTTGCGCCGGAACAACAGGTTGTTGCCGCCGGCCAGCTCGCGGGCCTTGACCGTCGCGCCGTCGGGCATGGCGACCTTGGTGCCGGCGGTCACATACAGCCCGGCCTCGATCACGCAGTCGTCGCCCAGCGGGATGCCCAGCCCGGAGTTAGCCCCGAGCAGGCACCGCTTGCCGATCGAAATCACCTGGGTGCCACCGCCGGACAGCGTTCCCATGATCGAGGCGCCGCCGCCGACGTCGGAGCCGTCATCGACCACCACGCCCGCCGAGATGCGGCCTTCGACCATCGAGGCGCCCAGCGTGCCGGCGTTGAAGTTGACGAAACCCTCGTGCATCACCGTGGTGCCCGACGCCAGGTGCGCACCCAGTCGCACCCGGTCGGCGTCGGCGATGCGCACCCCGGACGGCAGCACGTAGTCGACCATGCGCGGGAACTTGTCCACCCCGTAGACGGTCACCGGCCCGCGCCGGCGCAGCCGGGCCCGCACCAACTCGAAACCCTCGACCGGGCACGGCCCGTGGTTGGTCCACACCACGTTGGTCAGCACCCCGAACAGCCCGCCGGCGTTGAGCCCGTGCGGCACGACCAGCCGGTGCGACAACAGATGCAGCCGCAGGTAGGCGTCGTAGGCGTCGGCGGCGGGCTCGTCGAGCGACCCGATCACGGTGCGCACCGCCACCGTCTCGGTGCCGCGGTCGTCGTCGCGGCCCAGCAGCTCGGCCAGCTCGGAGGTCACCTCGGCGGCCGATAAGCGGGTGGTTCCGGGCTGATCCGAGCCACCCAACTCCGGTGCGGGAAACCAGGTGTCGAGCACCGATCCGTCTGCGGCCAGCGTCGCCACACCGACGCCCCATGCTCCAGTCACGCTGGTCAGGCTACCTGGGCGGCTAGGCTGAGTCCGTGCTGGACCTGCGCTCCGACCCCATCGCGCTGGCCGCGGCGCTGGTCGACATCCCCAGCGAGTCGCGGCACGAGGCGCGTATCGCCGACGAGGTGGAGGCCGCGCTACGGGCGCAGACTCCCCGGTCGTCGGGCTTCGAGATCGTTCGCGACGGCGACGCGGTGCTGGCCCGCACCCGGCTGGGGCGGCCCACCCGGGTGCTGCTGGCCGGGCACCTGGACACCGTCCCGGTGGCCGGCAACCTGCCCAGCCGGCGTACGACCGGGCCCGAGGGCGACGTGCTGCACGGCTGCGGCACCGTCGACATGAAATCCGGCGATGCCGTGTTCCTGCATCTGGCCGCCACCGTCACCGACCTCGCCCACGATCTGACCTGCGTCTTCTACGACTGCGAGGAGATCGACGCGGCGGCCAACGGCCTGGGCCGCATCGAACGCAACCTGCCGGACTGGCTGACGGCCGACGTCGCCATCCTCGGCGAGCCCACCGGCGGCTACATCGAGGCCGGCTGTCAAGGCACGCTGCGGGTGATCATCACCGCCGCCGGCACCCGGGCGCATTCGGCACGGTCCTGGCTGGGCGACAACGCCATCCACAAACTGGGGGCGGTGCTCGACCGGCTCGCGGCCTACCAGCCCCGCAACGTCGACATCGACGGTTGCGTCTACCGCGAGGGACTGTCGGCGGTGCGTATCGAGGGTGGGGTGGCCGGCAACGTCATCCCGGACGCGGCGGCCCTCACGGTGAACTTCCGGTTCGCGCCGGACCGTACGCCCGAGCAAGCCCTGAGCCATGTGCGGGAGGTGCTCGACGGCCTCGACGTCGCGATAGAGCTGACCGACGCCGCCGCGGGCGCGCTGCCCGGGCTCACCGCGCCCGCGGCGGCCGCGCTGGTGGCCGCCGCCGACGGGCAGGTGCGGGCCAAATACGGCTGGACCGACGTGTCCCGGTTCGCCGCCCGAGGCATCCCCGCGGTCAATTACGGGCCGGGGGATCCCAACCTCGCCCACACCGTCGACGAACGGGTGCCGGTCTCCCAGATCACCGCGGCCACCGAACTGCTGCGCGGGTTCCTCAGCTCCTGACGTCAGGAGTCGTCACAACCGACTCGTTGCGCCACGGGATGGTGTGGCGTGTGCCCGCCTCATAGCGACAACCGCTGAAAAGCCTTGCCGAGTGTGCGGTTTCGCACCCGATACGCCGCGCTGAGGTGCCAAACCGCACACTCGGCGCCGCTACCGGTTTGCCGGGCGCGACGCGCGGCGACGGTGTGTGCGGCAGTTGTCGCTATAAGGCGGGCATCCCGCCACATGGCCGAAGCCCGCGATACCACCGAAATGGCGGGCGGGCGCGTATCAAGCAGCTGGGCCCCAGGGGCGCCACGACCACGGCAATACCCCTGCGGGGTAGCTGGTTCAAGCAGGGCTGTCGGGCCAGTCGATCCAACGCCACCGGCCCCGAAACGCCGTAAGAAGGGGCCTATCCGCCGCCGGTCAGGGCACGAGCCTGAGCCAACGCCGCCCGGCCGAAGGCGCAGTCGACCTGGTCGCACAGCCGGGCCAGCGGGTCGGCCGCGCGGACGTCGCCGAGCCGGGCGGCGGTGTCCCAGGCATGCAGCGCGATCGCGGACTGCCCGGCGCGCTCGGCCATCCGGGCGGCGTCTCTGGCGGCGGTGATCGCCCCGTGCCGGTCGCGCACGCCCGCCCGCTGCCAGGCGCGTGCCACGCCCAACTCCGGGGCGAACAGCGCCGACTTGGTGCCATGCCGGGATTCGGCCCGGCTCAACGCCTTTGCCGCGCCGGCGATGTCGTCCTGGCGGGCCAGCGCGGTGGCCAGCAGCGTCAGCGACAGCGGGCCCCACGAATAACCGGTGCGTTCCAGGGTGGCCGAGGCCGGCACCAGCAGCTTCGTGGCGGCGTCGAACTCGCCGGCGGCGATCAGCACCTTGGCCACCAGCACCTCGCCGATCGCCCGGCCGGGCTGGGCCAGTTCGGCGAAATCGGTGAACTGCCAAGCGAGCTCACGCGCCCGCGCGAGCCGGTCGGTCATCAGCAGCACGGTGATCTCGGCCAGCCCGATGGTGAACCGCAGCAGGCCGGGATGTTCGGCGTCCAGTGCCCGGCGGACCAGCGGCCCGACGTCGTCGAATCGGCCTGCCCGCGCCGCGCACAACGCCGCGGCGCTGCCCGCCCAGGCCACCGCCATGTCGTCGGCCGCCGGATCGGCCAGCACCGCGGCGGCGGCCTCCACGGCGCGGCCGATGTTGCCGGCGTTCATCGCGAAGGTGGCGCCCAGCGCGTCCAGCGTGATGCGCGGGCTGATCCCGGCCACCCGGCCGCGGGTGGTGGCCAGGAACGCGGTGGCGCGTTCGGGTTCGCCCAGCATGAAGAACTGGTTGGCGGCCCGCGGCAGCGCCCAGGCCATCAGCTCCGGTTCGGTCAACCCGGCCGGGTCGACCGCGGACAACACGGTGTCGGCGTCGCGGCCACGGCCCTGCCACGCCAGCGCGTGTGCCAGCGCCAACCGGGCCGGCAGGCCGCCGGAGCGATCCAGGGCGCTGCGGGCCAACCGCTCACCCAGTTTCAGATCCCCCAGCCGCAGCGCCTGCTGCGCCGCGCTCACCACCTCCGCCGCGGGCTTCGGGGCGTCGCTGTCGGCGGCCAGCGCCGCCAGCCGCAGCTGCTCGCCGACGTGCTCGCACTGCCGGTCGCCCAGCACCGTGACCACCTCGGTGCGTAGCCGGCGGGCACCCTCGACACTCAATGCGTCGCGGGCCCGCTCGGCGAACAGCGGGTGGGCGGTGTAGACCACCGGGTCCGGACCGCGGCCGCCACGGGTACGGGTCTCGACCGCACCGAGCTCCTCGGCCTGACGGACCGCGTCGTCACCGGCCAGCCGATTCAGGTCGGCCAGCGCCAGCGGCTCGAGGACGGCGAGGTAGTCCAGTGCCGAACGTGCGGCGGGCGGCAACCCGTCCAGGAAGGCGTCGACCTCACCCGGGGCCGTCGTCGCCTCGGGTGCCGCGATGTCGATGCGGGCCAACAGCTCGTCGCCCCACAGTGCGGCGATGGGGTGCGGCGGGTCGCCGTCGGCGCGGCCGGTGACGATCATCCGGGCCGCACCTGCCAGCGCCAGCTGATAGACCAACGTCGCCGACAGGATGTCGAGCTGATGCGCGTCGTCGACCACCAGCAGCAGATCGCCCCCGTCTCGGCCTTCCTCGGCCAGTGAAGCCCGTGCTGCCCGCAGCAGCGCGGCGGGCTTGCCGATGTCGTCGATCCGCACCAGATGGCTCAGCGCGCCGAACGGCACCGCGCGCTCCGCGGGGGTGCCGATCACCCAGCGGAGGCGGGTCGCCGGATGCCGGCGGGCACGGTCTTCGGCGGCCAGCCGGGCCAGCGTGGACTTGCCGCAGCCGTCGGGGCCGAGCACCACCGCGCCCGCCCGTCCCTCGTCGGCGTCGAGCGCATCGGTGAGCCGGTGCAGCGCGGCCGAATGCTCGGGAACGTTCCACCGGATCGGCATCGCGGAGATTTTACGGTCTGAGCCACCCGCCGGATAGCCTTTCGGATGTGCGGTGCAGCGAATGGGCGGTGTGTGTCTACTGTGCGTCCGGCCCGACCGACCCGGCACTGCTGGCGCTGGCCGCCAAGGTGGGTGCCGCCATCGCCGAGCGGGGCTGGACTCTGGTGTGGGGAGGCGGCAACGTCTCGGCGATGGGCGCGCTGGCGGTGTCGGTGCGTGAGCACGGTGGCCGGACCGTCGGGGTGATCCCCAAGGCCCTGCTGCATCGCGAGGTGGCCGACGTCGAGTCCGACGAGCTGATCGTCACCGACACCATGCGGGAACGCAAGCAGGTGATGGACGAACGCGCGGACGCGTTTTTGACCCTGCCCGGCGGGATCGGCACGCTCGAGGAGCTGTTCGAGACCTGGACCGGGCGGTATCTGGGTCTGCACGACAAGCCGGTGGTGCTGCTGGACCCCGACGGGCACTACGACGGGCTGTGGTCCTGGCTGGCCGGACTGCAGGATGCCGGCTACGTGTCGCAGCGGTCGATGGACCGGCTGCTGGTGGTCGACGACGTGGAGGCGGCGCTGGCCGCGTGTTCACCCGGTACCGCCGGTGTCGACTAAGCTGTGCCCTCGCAGGCCGACCCGCTGCGCCCGGCTGCGCCGCGGTTGCGATCGCCCTGTGCTGTCGCACAGCGCACCGCTTTGAACGAGGGGAACACCGTGTCCGATCACGACTCCGGCGTCGTCACCCGGGTGGGTCTGACCGATATCGCGGCCCGATTGCCCGGGCTGTTGGCTGACGCCCCCTCGATCCTGCGGGGGGTGCGGACCGGACTGTTGGCCCGTCCCACATCCAAGGTGTCCATCGGCAAGGTCTTCCAGGACCGCGCGGCCCGGTTCGGGGACCGGGTCTTCATCAGGTTCGGCGAGCAGCGGCTGACCTACCGCGAGGCCAATGAGGCCGTCAACCGCTACGCGGCCGTGCTGGCCGCCCGCGGGATCGGTCACGGCGACGTCGTCGCGGTCATGCTGCGCAACTCTCCCAACGCGGTGCTGATGATGCTGGCCGTCGCCAAATGCGGCGCGGTGGCCGGCATGGTCAACTACCACCAGCGCGGTGACGTGCTGGCCCACAGCCTCGGCCTGCTGGACGCCAAACTGCTTGTCTCGGAAGCGGATCTGGTCGAGGCGGTCACCGGCAGCGGGGCGCCCATCGAGCCGGTTACCATCGAGGAGTTCGAGCGGCTGGCCGAAACCGCCCCGACCGGCAACCCGGCGTCGGTGCAGGCGGTGCTGGCCAAGGACACCGCCTTCTACATCTTCACCTCGGGCACCACCGGCTACCCCAAGGCCAGCGTGATGACGCACCAGCGGTGGCTGCGGGCGCTGGCCACGTTCGGCGGAATCGGTTTGCGGCTGCGCGGCAACGACACGCTGTACTGCTGTCTGCCGCTGTACCACAACAACGCGCTGACGGTCGCGGTGTCCTCGGTGCTCAACGCGGGCGCGACGCTGGCGCTGGGTAAGTCGTTCTCGGCGTCGCGGTTCTGGGACGAGGTGATCGGCTCCGATGCGACGGCCTTCGTCTACATCGGTGAGGTCTGCCGCTATCTGCTCAACCAGCCGCCCAAGCCGACCGACCGGGCGCACAAGGTGCGGGTGATCTGCGGCAACGGCCTGCGCCCGGAGATCTGGGACGAGTTCAGCCGCCGGTTCGGTATCAAGCGGGTCTGCGAGTTCTACGCGGCCAGCGAGAGCAACACCGCGTTCCTCAACGTCTTCAACGTGCCGCGCAGCACCGGGGTCTACCCGCTGCCGCTGGCCTACGTGCAGTACGACCCCGACACCGGACAGCCGCTGCGCGGCGAGGACGGCTGGGTGCGCCGAGTGCCCCCGGGGCAGCCCGGGCTGCTGCTGACCCCGGTCAACCGGTTCTCGCCGTTCGACGGCTACACCGACCCGGAGGCCACCGAGAAGAAGCTGGTGCGCAACGCTTTCAAGGACGGCGACTGCTGGTTCAACACCGGCGATCTGATGCGCCCGCAGGGCATGGGGCATGCCGCGTTCGCCGACCGGCTCGGCGACACCTTCCGGTGGAAGGGCGAGAACGTCGCCACCACCCAGGTGGAGGCCGCGCTGGACGCCGACGAGTCGGTCGAGGAGTGCGCCGTCTATGGCGTCGAAGTCCCCGACACCGGCGGCCGCGCCGGGATGGCCGCGGTCAAACTGCACGACGGCGCGACCTTCGACGGCCGCGAGCTGGCGGCGGTGGCCTGCGACCGGCTGCCGTCCTACGCGGTGCCGCTGTTCGTGCGGCTGGTGGAGTCGATGGAGCACACCACGACGTTCAAGAGCCGCAAGGTGGAGCTGCGCGAGCAGGGCTACGGCGCCGGTGGCGCGGAGATCGCCGACCCGCTCTACGTGCTGGCCGGCCGCGACGAGGGCTATGTGCCGTTCTACGCCGACTACCCCGGCGAAGTGGCCGCCGGTAAGCGACCGCAGGTGTAGCTTGCGGAACCCGGGGGAGTGCCCGGGCGAATCAGCCGGGCCGGTAGGCGACCGAAGGGCTGCGGTCGCCGGCGCGGCGGCGTAGCTTCGGGGGCATGTCGAGCACCGGTCTGAGTAGGGAACCAACACCGGATCCGGCCGAGGACAACGCGTTCTTCCCGTCGCCGTATTCGCTGAGGCAGTACACCGCACCGCGAACCGACTTCGACGCGGTAGCGCACAAGGGTGCTTATTCGGGCCGGTGGAAAGTGCTGATGATCGCGACCGAGGAGCGTTACGTCCTGCTGCAGAACGGACGCATGTTCTCCACCGGCAACCATCCGGTCGAGATGCTGCTGCCTGCTTATCACCTGATGGAGACCGGCTTCGACATCGAAGTCGCGACGCTCTCCGGCTACCCGGCCAAGTTGGAGCTGTGGGCGATGCCGTCGCAGGACGAGGCGGTGCGGGCCGCCTATGACTCGCTGAAGCCGAAGCTCAAGCAGCCCAAGAAGCTCTCCGAGGTGATCGCCAACGAGCTCGGCCCGGATTCGGACTACCTCGCTGTCTTCATCCCCGGTGGGCACGGGGCCGTCGTCGGCCTACCCGCCAGCACCGATCTGGAGCAGACGC
Source organism: uncultured Mycobacterium sp. (assembly GCA_964397355.1). Lineage (GTDB taxonomy): Bacteria > Actinomycetota > Actinomycetes > Mycobacteriales > Mycobacteriaceae > Mycobacterium. Next base: position 13,484 of record CAYNJD010000021.1, read on the forward strand.
TCGACTGGGCGCTGGCCAACGACAAGTTCATCGTCACGTTGTGCCACGGCCCGGCGGCACTGCTCGCCGCGTCGGTGAGCAAGCAGCAGTCGCCCTTCGCCGGATACTCGGTCTGCGTGTTCCCCGATGCGCTCGACGAAGGCCCCAACCTCGAGATCGGTTACCTGCCCGGCCGGCTGCGCTGGCTGGTCGCCGATCTGCTGAGCCGACAGGGCCTGACAGTCGTCAACGACGCCATGACCGGTCAGACGCACCGGGACCGCAACCTACTCACCGGGGACAGCCCGCTCGCGTCGAACGAACTGGGTCACCTGGCCGCCGCTGCGCTGCTGGAAGCGACCCGCGCCTCGGCCTGACCGACTGCGGGTATGCCCGGGCAGGGCGATGAGGGCTATCCCGGGGGAGATCTCGGTGAGTTCCTTGGCCGCGGCGAAGCCACGCCATTTCTCGCCGTGCGGATGGTGCTCGACGATGTTGGGCTGGTGTGCCCACTGGGCGGGGCGATAGCGCAGCTTCTCCCGCCACGACGGTGACCTGATAGCCCCCAGTGCCTCGGCCACAGTGACGTGGATCTGGGCGTCTGGGAAGTCGGAGAGGCCGCCGATATGGTCGACATCGAGGTGGGTGATCACGATGTGGCGCACGTCATCTCGCCGAAAGCCGAGGCGTTCGATCTGGTGGGCGGCGGTTTCCACCTGGTCGAACAGCGGTCTGATCACGTGGCGGGTCGGGCCGACGCGCTTGCCGGGGTCGAGGCAGTCGTGGGAGCCGAAGCCGGAGTCGACCAGGACCAGCCCGTTGTCGGTCTCGACGAGCAGCACGTGGCACACCAGGGGGGCGGTCGGCATGTTCATGGTGCCGCAGTTGAGGTGACGAACCTTCACGCTCGCCCCCGGATCGGATCGCTGCCGTCCCAGTCCTTGGCGACATCGCGGATGTAGTAGAAGAACTGGCCCTTCGGCCCGCTGACGTCGGAGATCTCGATCACCGTGCCCGGTTCGTATTCGGTGTCCAGGTAGGCGAACCGGCCCTGTTCGCCGCCGATGCTGCCTTCCCGCACAACCTGGTAGCCCAGCGAGATCGCCCGGTCGTAGAGCGCCTGGTAATCCGTTGTCCAGTAGGCGATGTGTTGCATGCCTTCACGGCCGGCGTCCAGGAACTCTTTGTAGGCCGACGGGGCGTCGTTGCGTTGCTGGATCAACTCGATCTGGATGTCGCCGGAGTTGGCTACGGCCACGCTCATTTCCATGTCCGAGTCGGTTCCGCGGTGCCGGAAATAGTCCGTCTGCACGCGGTCCACGTGGAACCACGGCCCGACCCCGTGTTGGACCCACCGGTCCATCGAGGCGTGAATGTCCCGTACCACGTAGCCGATCTGGGCGATCTGGCCGAATATCCGGCTCAGTGCGCGGCTTCTTTCTGCAGGCGGGTGGTGAGCAGTTGCTCGATCTCGGTGCGGCAGGCCTCGAGATCGACGTCGTCGTCCAGCAGTGACTGCAGCGCGACGCCGCGCAGCATGCCGATGATGACGGTCGCCAGCCCGTCCGCGTTCACCGACGAATCGAACTCGCCCGCCGCCAGCCCCCGCTGCAGCGTTTTGGTGATCGCCTCGCGGAACTCGCGATCGGCCGCGACCATGGCCGGTCGCACGTCGGGGGAGTCGGTTGTCACCGCATCGGCCCACAGCACCAGCCGCGCCCGGTTCACCGGCTGCAAGTCGGACAGCACCTGGAAGTAGGTGCCGACCAGGCCCAAGCCCTCGTCCATTGCCGAATGCGATTGGCTCTCATCGAGGATCGCTACCCGGAACTGCTGGGTGACGGCGTCGACGAGGCGCTGCATCAGGGCGCCCTTGGAACCGAAGTGGTGGGTCGCCAAGCCGCGGCTGTAACCCGCGCGTTCCCCGACATTGGCCAACGTCACCCTTGCCGGGCCGATCTCGCCCACCAGCTCTGCCGCGGCATGCACCAGCCGCCGCTCGGCTTGCGCGCGCCGTTCCTCCTGGGTGCGGCGAGGGTTACCGCCCGATTCCGTTGTGCTCACTGTTCGCCCGTTCCGGCCGGGGCAAGCAGTTCGCCGCGTCCGATCTGCGTGACCAGACTGGCCGAATCGAAGTAGATGCGCTCGTTGACGATGCGGTCGCCGTCGAAGAAGAACACCGCGATGATCGGCACCCGAAACGCCTTGCCGGTGGGAGGCAGTCCGTAGAACTCGCCGAGATTGGTGCCCAGCAGGTCGAACTCGACGATCACCGCCTCGTCGGCCACGTGGAATCTCGCATTGTCGTGGCGTTGGTCGGGGAAGGCGGTCCGGGTCGTGGTGTAGTAACCCATCACCTCGGCGTCGCCGTCGAAGACCTGCCCGGTCGCCATGATCTCGTAGTGCGGGTGCCCGTTGAACGTTCCCAGCGTGAGGTCGAACTCCTGGGCCACCTCGGTGTCCATGTGTTCCCGGATGACCGCCAGGCGGCGTTGCCGCAGGTCGTCGCTGATCATTTCCCCTCCACCTCGAGGGCGAATTTGCCGATGGCCTGGTCGGACCGCAGCTGCTCCGCGACCTTGAGTGCGCCGGCAGCACACCCCTCACTAACTAACTTGTTAACTAACAAGTTAAATGTCTCGTCGTGCCGCGTCAAGGCCACGGTGTTCACCAGGGGCGCACGTCGCGGTTCTCGATGGCCAGGCAACATAGACGGGTGCAGTCCACCCTCTGCGGTCGTCCGGTGGCGGCCGATCGCGCGCTGATCATGGCGATCGTCAACCGCACCCCGGACTCCTTCTACGACGCCGGTGCCACCTTCAGCGACCCGGCGGCCAAGTCCGCGGTGCACCGGGCGATCGCCGACGGCGCCGACGTCATCGACATCGGCGGGGTCAAGGCCGGGCCGGGACAAACCGTCGACGCCGACACCGAGACCGCCCGGGTGGTGCCGTTCATCGAGTGGCTGCGCAGCGCCTACCCCGAGCAGCTGATCAGCGTCGACACCTGGCGCTCGGAGGTGGCCAAACGCGCCTGCGCGGCCGGTGCGGACCTGATCAACGACACCTGGGGCGGGGTCGATCCGCAGCTGCCGGCGGTCGCCGCCGAATTCGGCGTCGGCCTGGTCTGCTCGCACACCGGCGGCGCGGCGCCGCGCACCCGGCCGTTCCGGGTCAGCTACGGCACCACCGTCGACGGGGTGGTCGACGCGGTGATCAACGAGGTCACCGCGGCCGCGCAGCGGGCGGTTGCGGCGGGGGTGCCGCGCGATCGCGTGCTGATCGATCCCACCCATGATTTCGGCAAGAACACCTTCCACGGGCTAGCGTTGTTGCGACACACGGAGAAGTTGGTCGACACCGGATGGCCGGTGCTGATGGCGCTCTCCAACAAAGACTTCATCGGGGAGACCCTCGGAGTGGGTCTGACCGAACGACTGGAGGGAACGCTGGCCGCCACCGCGTTGGCGGCGGCCGCCGGAGCCCGGATGTTTCGGGTACACGAGGTCGGGCCGACCCGGCGCGTGCTGGAGATGGTGGCATCGATCCAGGGCGTGCGGGCCCCGACCCGCACAGTGAGGGGCTTGGCATGACCGATGTGGTCTGGGCACCGGGCGAGACCCGGCTGGCCGGGCGCACCTGGAGCCGTCCGGACTGGACCGTCGCCGAGCTGGTCGCCGCCAAGGAGAAGTCCGGCCGCACCATCTCGGTGGTACTGCCCGCGCTCAACGAGGCCGAGACCATCGGCACGGTGATCGACAGCATCACCGGCCTTGTCGACGTCCTCGTCGACGAGCTGATCGTGCTGGACTCCGGCTCCACCGACGACACCGAGATCCGCTCGATCGCCGCCGGTGCCCGCGTGGTCAGCCGCGAGCAGGCGGTCCCCGAGATCGCACCGCAGCCCGGCAAGGGCGAGGCGCTGTGGCGGTCGCTGGCCGCCACCACCGGCGACATCGTGGTGTTCGTCGACTCCGACCTCATCAGCCCCGACCCGATGTTCGTCCCCAACCTGGTCGGGCCGCTGCTCACCGGTGACGGCATCCACCTGGTCAAGGGCTTCTACCGGCGGCCGCTGAAGGTCAACGGCACCGAGGACGCCACCGGTGGCGGCCGGGTCACCGAGTTGGTCGCCCGGCCGCTGCTGACCGCGCTGCGACCCGACCTGGGCGCCGTGCTGCAGCCGCTGGGTGGCGAGTACGCGGGCAGCAGGGAGCTGTTGGCGTCGGTGCCGTTCGCGCCCGGCTACGGGGTGGAGATCGGGCTGCTGATCGACACCTACGACCGGCTGGGCCTGGAGGCGATCGCTCAGGTCAACCTGGGCGTGCGCGCCCACCGCAACCGGCCCCTGGACGAGTTGGCCGTCATGAGCCGGCAAGTCGTCGCCACGCTGCTGACGCGCTGCGGCGTCCCAGACTCCGGCGTGGGGCTCACTCAGTTCTTCGCCGACGGTGACGGTTACCTGCCGCGCACCACACCGCTGTCGCTGGTCGACCGGCCGCCGATGAACACGCTTCGCCAGCGCTGACCTCCTTACGCCGATGGGATAAGGCACTATCGATGCCGTGACACTGGTGTTGCTGTATCTCGTCGTGCTCGTCCTCATCGCGTTGCTGCTGTTCGGGGTGGCCAGCGTGCTGTTCGGCCGGGGCGAGCAACTGCCGCCGCTGCCCCGGGCGACCACGGCGACGATGCTGCCGGCCTCCGGGGTCACCGGCGCCGACGTCGACGCCGTCAAGTTCTCCCAGGTGCTGCGCGGCTACAACACCAGCGAGGTCGATTGGGTGCTGGAGCGCCTCGGCGCCGAACTCGACCAACTGCGCGGGCAGCTGGCCGCGGCGCAGGCGGCCGATGCCCGCCCGCCGGGATCGACGTGAGCGGCCCGCCCGACGACGGTTTGATCCGGTGCGGCTGGTCGCAGGGCTCGGCGCTGTATCGCGACTATCACGACCGGGAGTGGGGCCGTCCGGTGCGCGAGTCGACCGCACTGTTCGAGCGGATCAGCCTGGAAGCCTTCCAGAGCGGGCTGTCGTGGCTGGTGATCCTGCGCAAGCGGGAGAACTTCCGGCGGGCGTTCGCCGGTTTCGACGTCGAGACGGTGGCACGCTACACCGACGCCGATGTGGCACGGCTGATGGAAGACGCCGGCATCGTGCGCAACCGGGCCAAGATCGAGGCCACGATCGCCAACGCCCGGGCGACGATCGGGCTGGGCCCCACCGATTTGGCGGAGCTGTTGTGGTCATTCGCCCCGCCGCCGCGTCCGCGTCCGGTGGACCTGGCGGCAATTCCGGCCGTCACCCCGGAATCCACGGCGATGGCGCGCGAATTGAAGCGGCGCGGGTTCCGTTTCGTCGGACCCACTACGGCCTACGCGTTGATGCAGGCCACAGGCATGGTCGACGACCATCTGAGCGACTGTTGGGTGCCGCCGGAAACCGCCTAGATCCTTTAAAATGCACCACGGAATCGGGTCTTGTGCACGCGGCGTGGCCGATAGGGGAGAATGGCAGAGTGAATTTGCAGTTCGATGCCGGACGCTGCGACCGCGGTGCACAGCCGGCGCAGATCAAGGGCACGGCCTGTGGGCTGGTACCTGGAGGGAGCACTCGATGGCGGCGATGAAGCCCCGGACCGGTGACGGTCCGTTGGAAGCGACCAAAGAGGGGCGAGGCAGCGTGATGCGGGTACCGCTGGAGGGCGGTGGGCGGCTGGTCGTCGAGTTGACTCCCGACGAGGCCGCTGCGCTCGGCGACGAACTCAAGGCAGTCACCAGCT
>CAYNJD010000022.1:0-19189 GCA_964397355.1 uncultured Mycobacterium sp.
CGAACGTCGGCGGGCGGGCGGCGGCCTGGGTGGCGAACAGGATCCGCGGCGCACGCCCACCCCGCGCCGGCGGCGGCGTCGCGGCCACCACTTCTTTGATCCAGGTGTTGAGCTGTCCGGTCGATATCCGGGTGTCCCACGATTCCAGTGCGCTTTCCAGCGCGGGCACCAACTTCTGCACGGCGCGACCGGTCTTGGCGGAGATGTTGACCCGTTGCGCCCAGCCCACCCGGGCCAGGTCGCGGTCGATCTCCTTGTCCAGCAGGTAGCGGCGGTCCTCGTCGACCAGATCCCACTTGTTGAACGCCAGTACCAGCGCCCGGCCGGCCTCGATCACCATCGCCAGCACCCGCTGGTCCTGTTCAGTCAGCGGCTGTGACGCATCCACCAGGACGATGACCACTTCGGCGGCGTCGATGGCGCCGTGGGTGCGCACCGAGGCGTAGAACTCGTGCCCGCTGGCCTGCCCCACCTTGCGACGCAATCCGGCGGTGTCGATGAAACGCCAGATCTTGCCGTCCATCTCGATCAGCGAGTCGACCGGATCGACGGTGGTGCCGGCGACGTCATGCACCACCGAACGCTCGTCGCCGGACAACCGGTTCAGCAGCGAGCTCTTGCCGACGTTGGGCTTGCCGACCAGTGCCACCCGGCGCGGCCCCCCGCCGCCGCCGGCGGACTCGGCGACCTCGGGCAGTTTGGCGATCACTTCGTCGAGCAGCTCGGCCACCCCGCGGCCGTGCAGCGCGCTGACCGCGAACGGCTCGCCCAGCCCCAGCGACCACAGCGCCGCCGCATCGGCCTCGCCTCGCTCACCGTCAACCTTGTTGGCGGCCAGGAACACCGGCTTGCCGGACCGGCGCAGGATCTTCGCGGCGGCCTCGTCGCCGGCGGTGGCGCCCACTACCGAATCCACCACCAGGATCACCGCGTCGGCGGTGCGCATCGCCACCGACGCCTGCTCGGCCACCAACTGCTGCAAGCCCTTGGCGTCCGGCTCCCAGCCGCCGGTGTCCTGCACCACGAAGCGGCGGCCGGTCCACAGCGCGTCATAGGAGACCCGGTCGCGGGTCACACCCGGCAGGTCCTGCACCACCGCCTCGCGCCGGCCCAGGATCCGGTTGACCAGGGTGGACTTGCCGACGTTCGGCCGGCCCACCACGGCCACCACCGGCGGCGGACCGGCGTCCTCGACGAGATCGTCGAAACCACCGTCTTCGCCGATCTCCCAGTCGCTTTCGTCGAACCAGGTGCCGTCGGACTCCGACGGGCTCATCGGATCGCCCCGCACCGCTGCTCCACCAGCTCCCGCAGGTGGTCGATCACCTGCGCCTGGGTCATCTCGCCGGTGTCCACGATCACCGCGTCATCGGCGGGCCGCAGCGGCGAAACCGCACGCGTCGAGTCCAGTTCGTCGCGCCGCAGCACGTCGGCCAGCACACCGGCATAGTCGTCGCCGAGCCCGGCGGCCACGTTCTGGTCGTTGCGCCGTCGGGCGCGTGTCTCGGCGGAAGCCGTCAGGAAGATCTTCACATCGGCGTCGGGCAGCACCACGGTGCCGATGTCGCGGCCTTCGACCACCACGCCGCCGGCCTGCGCCGCGAGTTGCCGCTGCACGGCCACCAACCGGGTGCGCACCGCGGGAACCGCCGACACCCCCGACACCGCCCGGGTCACGTCGTCGCCGCGGATCTCACGCGAGACATCTTCTCCGCCAAGATAAGCGCGGTCCCCGTCGGGATGGGAATCCACCGAGACATCGACGCCCTCGGCAATGCGGGCGATGCCGGCGGCGTCATCCAGGGCGACACCCGAGCGCAGCACCGCCAGCGTGACGACGCGGTACATCGCGCCGGTGTCCAGGTAGCGCTCCCCCAAAGCCGTGGCCAATCCTCGTGCCACCGTGGACTTTCCGGTTCCCGCCGGTCCGTCGATGGCGACGACCACGCCGCTGCCGGCGCTCACAGGCCGACCGCCTTGTAGAGTTCGCCGATCTCCTTGCTGCCCAGCACCCGAATGCTGCCCGGCCGCTGCTCGCCCAGCGCCACCGCGCCGATGTCGGTGCGCACCAGCTCCTGGACGGGAAAGCCGACTGCCGCCAGCATCCGGCGCACGATGCGCTTGCGGCCTTCGTGCAGGGTCACCCGCACCAGTGTCTTACCGGGCACGGCGTCGACCACCGCGAACTGGTCGACCTTGGCCGGCCCGTCGTCGAGCTCGACACCGTCGCGCAGTTTCTTGCCCAGCCCCCGCGGCACCGTACCGAGCACGGTAGCCACGTAGGTCTTGGGCACCTGATAGGAGGGGTGCATCAGCCGGTGCGCCAGTTCGCCGTCGTTGGTCAACAGCATCAGCCCCTCGGTGTCGGCGTCGAGGCGCCCGACGTGAAACAGCTTGGCGTCACCGCGAACCCGGTGCTCCACATAGTCGCCGATGCAGGGGCGTCCACGATCATCCGACATCGTCGAGTGCACGCCGCGGGGCTTGTTCAACGCCAGATACACCCGGGTGTCGTCCACGGTCACCCGTGCCCCGTCGACCCGGATCACCGCCGCGCCCGGGTCCACCCGGGTGCCCAGCTCGGTCACCAGCTGCCCGTCGACCTCGACCCGGCCGTCGAGAATCATCCGCTCGGCGACCCGGCGCGACGCGACTCCGGCCTGCGACAACACCTTCTGCAGGCGCACACCCTCGGTATCCGGCCAGACCATCAGTCGTGGTCCACGTCGAAGGTCAGCGGTTGATCGGCGGCCTGCCCACCGCCGAGTTTCATGAAACGCGGTTCGCTGTCCAGGGATTCGCTCAGGTCGTCGATCACGTCGACATCGGGCAGCAGCGGCGCGATATCGGGCAGGTCGGCCAGCGACGACAGCCCCAGCCGCTCCAGGAACAGCTCGGTGGTGGCGAACGTCACCGCGCCGGTGTCGGGGTCGGCGCCGGCTTCGGTGATCAGGCCGCGGGCCAGCAGCGTGCGCATCACCGCATCGACGTTGACGCCGCGCACCGCGCTGACCCGGGCGCGGGTCACCGGTTGGCGGTAGGCGACCACGGCCAGGGTCTCCAGGGCGGCGCGGGTGAGTTTGGAGCGTGCACCGTCGAGCAGCAGGCGCTCCACATACGGCGCGAACCGGGCGCGGGTGTAGAGCCGCCAGCCGCCGCCGGCCTCCCGCAGGTCGATGCCGCTGTCGCGTTCGGCCAGCTCGTCGGCCATCGCCCGCAGCTTGGCGCTGATCCGGTACACCGGCTGGTCGGTGGCGGCGGCCATCGCCTCGACGGTAACCGGGGTGTCGACCACCAGCAGCAGCGCTTCGAGCACCGCACCCAGCTCGGCGTCCTCGAGTTCGGGGGCCAGCGCGACGTCGATCCCCAGATCGGAGTCGGCGGCACCGGATTCCTCGGTGCGCTCCGACACCTCGGGTTCGGGCATGTGGTCAGTCATCAATTCGTCTCGCACTACTCGGCCGATTCCGCTTTCACCAGGTCTTCATTGCTGGGACGTTCACCAGTCCACGACACCTGGAGCACACCAAGTGGTTCTGACTGGTCGAATGCTACCGCCCGGGCCCGATACAGTTCGAGCAGCGCCAGGAAGCGGCCGACGATCTCGATGGGTTTGCGGCAGTCGGCGACCAGCTCGGCGAACGAGGCCCACTGACCGGTGCCGCGCGCCTCCAGCAGATCCAGCAGCACGCCCGCCTGCTCGGGCACCGACACCATCACCTCGTGCAGGTGCTCGGTGCCCACCGTCGGCGCCGGACGCGGCGTGAAGGCGGCCGCCGCGATCTGCGCGAACGAGTCGGCGTCCACGCCCAGCATCACCTCGGGCAGCAGGTTGGCGAAGCCGTCCTCCAGCGACACCGCGCGCGGGTAGCTGCGCAGCGCGGCGGCCTCCAGCTCGGCAAACATCTGCGCGACGTGTTTGAACGCCCGATACTGCAGCAGCCGGGCGAACAGCAGGTCTCGGACCTCCAGCAGCGCCAGGTCCTCTTCGTCGTCGACCCGGCCGGCCGGCAGCAGCCGGGCCGCCTTCAAGTCGAGCAACGTGGCCGCGATCACCAGAAACGCCGTTGTCTCCTCCAGCCCCAGCTGTGCGCCGACGTCGCGGGTATAGGCGATGAAATCATCGGTGACCTGGTGCAACGCCACCTCGGTGACGTCGAGTCGGTGCGCGAAGATCAGCTGCAGCAGCAGGTCGAAGGGACCCTCGAAGTTGGTGAGTCGAACCTGGAAGCCCTGCGAGTCGGTGGGGGCGCCGGATGCCTCGGTGTCGGAGTTCACGCGCCGAATCGGTGAATGACTTCGCGGGCCAGTGCGCGGTAGGCCTGCGCGCCGCCGGACTTCGGGGCCCAGGTGGTGATGGGCTCGCCGGCCACGGTGGTCTCGGGAAAGCGGACCGTGCGGGTGATCACCGTGTCGAACACCAGGTCGCCGAAGCGCTCCACCACCCGCGACATCACCTCGCGGGAGTTGACGGTGCGCGGGTCGTAGCGGGTCAGCAGGATGCCGCTGATCTCCAGCTTCGGGTTGAGCCGGTCGCGGACCTTTTCCACCGTGTCGGTCAGCAGCGCCAGGCCGCGCAGCGAGAAGTATTCGCACTCGGTGGGGATCAGCACCCCGTCGGCGCAGGCCAGCCCGTTGACGGTGAGCAGTCCCAGCGACGGTTGGCAGTCCACCAGCAGGTAGTCGTAGCGGTCCAGCACCGGACGCAGCGCCCGCGCCAGCGAATGCTCCCGCCCCACCTCGTTGACCAGCTGAATCTCGGCCGCCGACAGGTCGATGTTGGACGGCACCAGGTCCAGGTTGTCGATCCGGGTCGCCATCAGCACGTCGTCGATCCCGACCCGCGGCTCCACCAGCAGGTTGTGCACGGTGTGGGCCAGGTCGTAGTGCGGCACCCCGAGGCCCGCCGACAGCGCACCCTGCGGGTCCAGGTCCACCAGCAGCACCCGCCGGCCGTACTCGGCCAGCGCGGCGCCGAGGTTGATGGTGGAGGTGGTCTTACCGACGCCGCCCTTCTGATTGCACATCGCGATGACCTTGGCCGGGCCGTGCGTCGAGCGGGGCTGCGGTTCGGGAATGTTCCGCGGCGGACGACCGGTCAAGCCGACGTCGGGGCTGCCGTCGTCTCTCATGACCGGGTCGGCGAGGTGGTGGCGGACATCCGCAGAAGTCTAACTGGTGACAGCGGTCCGTACGGGCTACATCACCGGTCGTTGCGCGCCAAGCGCCATAGGATCGCAACCATGAGCCTCAAACGACGTCTCCCTTTTCTGCGGTGGTCGGTGCTGCGGATGGCGACCGGCGCCCGCAACATCACCACGACCGGCCAGATCGGCGACGGCCGTGAAGCCGCCGCGGTCGATTACGTGCTGGCCAACGCCCGCGCCGGTGACATCGACGACGTGCTGGCCCGCATCGACGAGTTCGCCTACGACAAGTCGTTGCTGATCAACATCGGCGACGAGAAGGGCGCGCTGCTCGACGCCGCCGTGCGGCGGGCCGAGCCGAAGCTGGTGCTGGAGCTGGGCACCTACTGCGGGTACAGCGCGCTGCGCATCGCGCGCGCCGCACCGGCGGCCCGGATCTACTCGATCGAGCTGGCCGAGGCCAACGCCGCCAACGCCCGGCGGATCTGGGAGCACGCCGGGGTGGCAGACCGGGTCACCTGCGTGGTGGGCACCATCGGTGACGGCGGGCGCACGCTGGACACGCTGACCGCCCACCACGGCTTCGGTGCGGGCGGGCTCGATTTCGTGTTCATCGACCACGACAAGGACGCCTACCTGACCGATCTGCAGAGCATCCTCGACCGGGGCTGGCTGCACCCGGGCTCGGTGGTGGTCGCCGACAACGTCAAAGTGCCCGGGGCGCCGCGCTACCGCGCCTACATGCAGGATCAGCAGGGCACCCGGTGGCAGACCGTCGAGCACAAGACACACGTGGAATACCAGTCGCTGCTCTCGGATCTGGTGCTGGAGTCGACGTACCTCGGTGGTTAGGTTCCGCCGCCGCTGCGCGCTCCGGTGTCGATGACCTCAGGCGTGCGTCACCTGCTTGGTTGCCGGCACGCCGGGTGCACCGCCCGGGGGGTGTCGTCGCTGGGTTGCGATCCGCGACAAGACCTTGGGGCGCAGCAGCCGGCTCGGCGGGTCGATGAGGTTCATCGCCCGGAAGAACGCCTCGGTGACCACGATGTCGGATTCCGCCGCGGCAAGCAGCCGTTGGGTATACCGGTTCCCCAGCCGGGTCCGCACCGTACGCCGGCCCCGGACCTGGGGCAGCGCGAGGTCGGCACCGGAAGCCATCTGCCAGGCCGCGTCGATCGGCTTGGCGGCCGCCCGGAAGAACCGGCGGGATATGTCATCACTCCCGCGAGATAGGCAGTCGCGCAATACGATCGCCTCCAACGCGGCCACCGACATACCTTGCCCGTAGACCGGGTTGAAACTGCATATGGCGTCGCCGCACACCAGCAACCCGGCCGGGAAGCGGCACATCTTGTCGTAGCGCCGTCGCACACTGGCCGGATAGCGGTAACGGCTCACCTCGGCCAGCGGCTGACCGGCCCGCATGGCGGCCATCATCGGTGGCGGAGCGAACTCCGCTGCGTAACAGAGCATTCCGTCGTGGTCGGTGGGCGGCTCGTGGCCTGCCAGCCCGGCCAGTGTCAAAATCCAGGTGTCATGTTCGCAGGCGAACAGCGCCCCAGCGGTCGGCCGCTCCGGGACCGCACCGATCATCACCAGCTTCTCGCCGAGGGTGCCCGGCGGGACCTGCAGCAGCTGGCTGGCGTAGGCCACCTCGACATTGATGCGTTCCTCCATCGGGCGGCCGTAGCCGTGGGCATCGAGAAGGGCCGGTGTGCGCCCGGCGCGGCCCATCGCATCGACCACCAGGTCCGCACTCAACTCGTGTTCACGACGGGTGTCACGATCTGCCACCCGCACGCCGTCGACCCGTCCCGTGGGGGTCAGCACCACTTCCATCACGTCGTGGTCGTCCAGAACGGCGACGTTGCTCAGTGAGAGCACCCGGCTACGGACGTGGGCTTCCAGGAACGGGCGGCTGGCCAGGTAGAAGGCGACCGGCTTGTCGAACGCGGCGGATCGGTTCAGGGTGTGTCCGTTGAGCTGCAGCCAGACTCGGGACAGGTTGCCGTCGTCGAGGAAGTGCCCGCCGGCGGCGACCAGGTCATCGAGCATGCCGGGGAACAGCGTGTTCAGGGCCTGGGCTCCGCCGGCCAACAATCCGTGCACATGCCGCCCCTGCGGCACGCCACGCCGCTGTGCGGGCATGTCGGGCAACTCGTCTCGTTCGACCACCACGACGGTGCCGTAGAAGTCGGCGAGCACCCGGGCGGCCAACAACCCGCCCATACTGGCGCCCAGCACGACAGCGCATTCACCTCGCGGTGCCATCTCGCATCCTCTACGCCAGAACCGGCGCCGGTGGCCGGGCTTACCTGAGGATTCCGCCGGCGAGATCGCGCTGCCTAGAGTAGGCGGCTACCCGATTTTCCGCTGGGCAGTCCTTCGCAGGCCGGGCCTGCTCGGGACGAACGGGCTACCGGGCGCGGGGGTGGGCGTCGGCCCACACCTCGCGCAGCGTGTTCACCGTGACCAGCGTGTAGATCTGGGTGGTCGTCACCGAGGCGTGGCCGAGCAGTTCCTGCACCACCCGCACGTCGGCGCCGCCGTCGAGCAGATGGGTCGCGAACGAATGCCGCAGCGTGTGCGGTGACACCTTGGCGGTGATCCCGGCCCGTTCGGCGGCATCCTGCAGCACCTGCCAGGCGCTCTGCCGTGACAGCCGCCCGCCCCGGGCGTTGAGGAACACTCCGGGGGTGCCGCGGCCGCGGACCGCCAGCGCCGGACGTCCCCGCACCAGATAGGCGTCCAGCGCCGCCACCGCGGGCCTTCCCACCGGCACCAGCCGCTGCTTGCCGCCCTTGCCGTGCAACAGCACCGAGCGGTCGCGAACGTCGATGTCGTCGAGATCCAGGCCCACGGCTTCCGAAATCCGGGATCCGGTGGAGTACAGCAGTTCCAGCAGCGCGCGGTTGCGCAGCGTCAACGGCCCGTCCGAGGCGCTGTCACCCCCGGCTCCGGCCAGCAGCGCCGACACCTCATCCACGGTCAGGCTCTTGGGCAACCGCCTTCCCGGCGTCGGCGGCTTGACGGCGCGCGCCACATCCACCGGCGCCAGTCCCTCGGCGACGGCGAACCGGTGCAGGCCCCGCACCGCGATCAACGCCCGACCGGCCGAGACCGCCGACAGCGCCGGCACACCGTTGTCGGGGTCGCCGCGACGCAGCGCCACCAGGAAGTCGGTGACGTCGTTCTCGGCGACGGCGGCCAGGTCCCCGATACCGCGGGCCGACAGGTGCTCGCTGTAGCGCCGCAGGTCGCGCCGGTAGGAACTGAGCGTGTTGGCCGCGACACCGCGCTCGATCGTCAGATGATCCAGGTAACCCTGCAGTTGCCCGTCCAGCGGGCACATCGGCCGGGCCGCCGCGGTCATGGCCGGCTCTGCCTGGCGGCGAACGCGGTCGGTCGGTCGACCCAGTCGGCGTCCACCGGCCGCAGCCTTCCGAACCCCTGCCCGTGTGTATAGGCGGCCAGAATCCCCGCCACCGCAATGGCATTGACGATCTCACCGCTGAACACCATTCGGGCCGCCTCGGCGATCGGATACCAGCGCAGGGTCAGGTCGGCCTCCTCGTGGTGGGCCTCGGGGCGCTGCACCTCGGACAGGCCGGTGGCCAGATACACCCGCACCGACTCGTCGGAGAAGCCCGGTGTGGAGTCCAGATCGACCAGCACCTGCCAGTCGCTGGCCGTCAACCCCGCCTCCTCGACCAGTTCGCGACCGGCGGTCAGCTGCGCCTGCTCACCATCGACGTCGAGCAGCCCGGCGGGCAGCTCCCACAGCCGCCGGCCGAACGGGTGGCGGTACTGATAGATCAGCGGGATGTTGCCGGCGCCGTCCATGGCGACCACCGCCACCGCGCCGAAGTGTTCCACCACTTCACGGGTGGCCGTCGCGCCCCCGGGCATGAGCACCTCGTCACGTCGCAGCGCGAAGATCTTGCCGCTGTGCAGCAGCTGCGAGGAGGTGGTCTCGAAGACGTGTTCAGCCACGGGTTACATGTTCCGACAGCGGTTCTTGCAGCGGGCCGGTCAACGGCTTGGCACTGCCGCCGTGCCCGTCGGTCCCGTTCTGTGCGTCGGCGGGCTCGTGGTGTTGCTCCGGGATCTCCACCGGTAGTCGTTCGGCAGCCTTGTAATCCATTGCCGCACCGACGAATGCGGCGAACAGCGGGTGCGCCCGGGTGGGCCTGCTCTTGAGCTCCGGGTGCGCCTGGGTGCCGACCAGGAACGGGTGCACCTCGCGCGGGTACTCGACGAACTCCACCAGCTTGCCGTCCGGGGAGGTGCCGGAGAACCGCAGCCCGCTCTCGGCGATCCGATCCCGGTAGGCGTTGTTGACCTCGAAGCGATGCCGGTGCCGTTCGGAGACCTCGGTCGCTTGATATGCCTCGGCCACAATCGAATCCGGTTCGAGCACCGCCGGATAGGCGCCGAGCCGCATGGTGCCGCCGAGGTCGGCGGTGCCGGCGACCGCCTCCTGCTGATCGGCCATGGTGGCGATGACGGGGTCGGGCGTATCCGGGTCGAACTCCGCCGAGCTGGCTTGCGTGATCCCCGCGGAGCGGGCCGCGTCGATCACGATGCACTGCAGCCCCAGGCACAAACCCAGTACCGGCAGCGCGTGGGTGCGGGCGTAGGCGATGGCGCCGATCTTGCCCTCGATGCCCCGGATGCCGAACCCGCCCGGGATCAGCACACCGTGCATCTCCCCCAGCGCGGCGGCCGCGCCGGCGGGGGTTTCGCACTGATCCGACGGGACCCAGTTGATCTCGACCTTCGCGTAGTGGGTGAAACCGCCGGCCCGCAGCGCCTCGGTCACCGACAGGTAGGCATCGGAGAGGTCGATGTACTTGCCCACCAACGCGATTCGCACCGTCTCGTGCGGTTCGTGGACGCGGCGCAGCAGCTCGTCCCACTCCGTCCAGTCGACGTCTTTGAACGGCAGGTTGAGCCGGCGCACCACGTAGGCGTCCAACTCCTCGCGGTGCAGCACCTTGGGGATGTCGTAGATCGACGCCGCGTCCGGGGTGGAGATGACCCCGTCGACGTCGACGTCGCACATCAGCGCGATCTTGTTCTTCAGCGGTTCGGGTACTTCCCGATCGCAGCGCAGGATCAGTGCGTCCGGGGTGATGCCGATGCTGCGCAGCGCCGCCACCGAGTGCTGGGTCGGCTTGGTCTTGAGCTCACCGGAGGGGGCCAGGTAGGGCACCAGCGACACGTGCAGGAAGAACACGTTGTCGCGGCCGACGTCGTGGCGGACCTGGCGGGCGGCTTCCAGGAAGGGCTGCGACTCGATGTCGCCGACGGTGCCGCCGATCTCGGTGATGACGACGTCGGGGCGCCGGCCGTCGGCGTCCGGGTCGGACATCGCCAGGATGCGCCGCTTGATCTCGTCGGTGATGTGCGGGATCACCTGCACGGTGTCGCCGAGGTATTCGCCGCGGCGTTCCTTGGCGATGACCGTCGAATACACCTGTCCGGTAGTCACATTCGCCGACCCGGTCAGATCGCGGTCCAGGAACCGCTCGTAGTGCCCGACGTCGAGGTCGGTCTCGGCGCCGTCCTCGGTGACGAAGACCTCGCCGTGCTGGAACGGGTTCATCGTCCCGGGGTCGACGTTGAGGTAGGGGTCCAGCTTCTGCATGGTGACCTGCAGACCGCGGGCGATCAGCAACTGACCCAGGCTGCTCGCCGTCAAACCTTTACCCAGCGAGGACGCGACTCCACCGGTGACGAAGAGGTGCTTCGGCTCGGTTTGCGGATGCTTTCGCAGTGGTGGCAACACCAACCTCCGTGACGACGGCGCAGGATTGAGGGCCTGCCGACCCACGGAATCTCACCCTAACATCGACAGCGCAACCCGGCCCGAGACACGCCAAGCCACACCGCCCGGCGGACCGGGCTACTGCGCCAGCGTGACCGACCCGGCGCCGTGACCGATGCCGTACTGGCCGGGGTGGCCGCCGTCGATCAGGCTGCTCACGGCCATGACCGTGGTGATCCGCCCCGCCTCCATGTCGACGTCGTCGACCGTGCTGATCGCGCCGGCCACCGCGGGATCGGTGCGGGCCACCGCGACGGCCGCCGTGCCCGAGGCGCACCCGTCGCGGCCGGCCAGCACCGTCGCCGAGCCGTGCGGGGCCAGTCCCGCCGCGAACCGGGCGACGTTGACCCCGCTGCTGCCGGCGTCGTCTCCCAGCGCGCCCCCGGTGATCACCACCGCCGCGTTGGCGGCTCCGAATCGCTGGTCGCGGTAGGTGATGAAGCCGGTGTCGCGCAACGCGGCCAGCACGGTGTCGCGCTGGGTGTCATCAACGGTCGAGCCCGGCGCGGCCGGGTCACGTTTGATCAGCAGCGCGATCCCGAGCAGGTCGCCGGCCTGCGCACCCTGGTCGACCAGGGTGGTGCTCAACTGGGCACCGGCCGGCACGATCCCGGACTCCACCACGGCACGCAGCTTCTCCTCGGCGTTGCCGTCGACGAACTGGGCCGTCAACGCGACCGTGCCGGTGACGCTGCCGCCGGCCTGTCCGATGATCCGCGCCACCGCCTCGACGTCGTCGTCGGCGGCGTCCGGGGTCGCAAAGATCACCGCGGACTTGCCGTTCAGCGCGTCGCGCACTATCCGGGGGGCCATCTGCGCATCGAAATCGTTTGCGTGGCTGAGCCGTTCGCTCAGCGAGTGCTGCTGGTCGTGCAACGCGTCGATCTGCTCGCGCAACTCCTGCTTATCCGACTGCAGGCTCCCCAGTACCGGTCCCGACAGCAGCCCGGAGCCCGCGATGACGCCGAGCACCAGGGCCAGCAGCACCGCGGTCAGCGACATCGCGTGGTGACGAGGGGTGATCATCGCAGTGTCGGTCCGGGTCCGCTTAGGTCACCCAGTGGTGCAGCCACTGCGTCAGGTTGTGCCAGTAGCTGCTGAGCCAGTCGAGCACCACGGCATCGGTCTGCGACACCCACAGCGCGACGATCACCGCCATCAGCATGGTCAGCACCAGCAGCGCGATCGCGCCGGCGGAGATCCGGTTGCGGTAGAGCGTGGCGACCGCGCGGGCGGCCACCAGTTTCTCGCCGACCTTGAGCCGGGTCATGAACATCGACGGATTGGTCAGCTGGCGCGTGCGGTCGAAGAACGTCTCGATGTTGGCGGTGTGCCCGGCCGTCACCAGCAGCGCCGCGCCGTGGTGGTCGGCCAGCAGCAGCGCCAGATCCATCGCCGAACCGGCGGCCGGGAAGGTCATGGCGCCGACGCCGAGGTCCTGGATGCGTTCCAGTCCCGGTGCGTGGCCGTCGGCGTCGGCCGGCAGCACCACCTGCGAGCCGCAGCGCAGCACGTCGGCGCTCATCTGGTCGGGGTCGCCGACTATCAGCTGCGGCCGGTATCCGGCCTTGCGCAGTACGTCGGCTCCGGAGCCGACGCCGATCAGCACCGGCTGGTACTCCTTGATGAACGGCTTGAGGCACTTGAGGTCGTCGGCGGCGTCGGGGTCGTCGCCGACGAGCACCACGTGCCGGCGCCGCAGGTCGACGTCGATCTCGGGAATCCCGATCCCGTCGATCAGCAGCGGGCTCTCGCTGCGGATGAACTCGATGGTGTTGCCGGCGAAGGACTCCAGGTGGGCCACCAGCCCGCTCTTGGCCTCCAGCATCAGGTCGGCGATCTCGACGTCGCTGCGCTCGACGCCGTGCGCCAGGCGCCGATCACCGGAGTAGACGCCGCCGTTGTGCAACCGGACCTTGGCGCCGTCCCGGATCTTCTTGAACACCATGGGACCGGCTTCGTCGATCAGCGTGACACCGTTGGCGACGAGCACCTCGGGGCCCAGATTGGGGTAGCGCCCGGAGATGGACGCCGAAGCGTTGACGACGCCGGCGATCTCGGCTTCCACCAGTGCGTCGGCGGTGATCCGGTCGAGATCGAGAATGTCGAGGACCACGATGTCGCCGGGGCCGACCCGCCGCAACAGCCGGTCGATGTCGTGGTCGACCCGGGCCGTACCGACGACACCGGGCCGGGAGGTGTTACGAGACAGCAGCGCAGACATCTTCATGGGCGCGATTCTGGCCGCAATCCCGGGAAAAACGGGGAGGCGCGCCGTAACAACAGCACCACTAGTTATGATCCGCCACACCAGTCACATGGTGTCGTCGTCGCCGTCGCGGTCTTTTCGGGCCTCACTGAGCAGTTCGCGGGCATGGGCCCGCCCGCTGTCGGACTCCCCCAGCCCGGCCAGCATCCGAGCCAATTCGGCCACCCGGCCGTCGTCGTCGAGCCGCCGCACCCCGCTGGCCCCGTCGCCTCCCGCGTCGACGGCCAGATGCGCGTCGGCGTAGGCCGCGACCTGCGGCAGGTGCGTCACCACGATGACCTGGTGGGTGCGGGCCAGCCGCGCCAGCCGTCGCCCGATCTGCACCGCCGCGCGGCCACCCACCCCGGCGTCGACCTCGTCGAACACCATCGTGGTGCCGGCCGAGCTCCGCGCCGACGACAACGACGAGGTGGCCAGCACCACCTCCAGCGCCAGCATCACCCGGGACAGCTCGCCCCCCGACGCGCTGCGGGCCAGGGGCAGCACCGTCATACCCCGATGCGCGGCCAGCCCGAACTCGACGTCGTCGATGCCGTCGGCGCCGGCGTGCACGGTCTGCCCCGACGGCAGCCGCAGCGCGGCCGGGTCGTCGTCGGCGGCGGGGCTGTGGCTCACGCCGACGGTGAAGTCGGCGTCGGCCATCGCCAGCCCGGCCAATTCCGCGCTGACCGCCTTGGCCAGCCCGGCGGCCGACTTGGCGCGCGCGGAGCTGAGGTCGGTGGCGGCCTTGACCACCTGCGCGGCGAGCTCGTCGACGCGAACGGACAGCGCCGCCAGTGTTTCTTCGGAGACGTCGAGTTGGGCCAGCCGGTCGCGGGATTGTTTCGCCCAGGCCAGCACCCCGTCGATGTCGGCGGCGTATTTGCGTGTCAGCGAACGCAATTCGGCCTGCCGTGCCAGCTTGGCGTCCAGCGCGTCAGCGCCGGTGGGCAGCTCCTCGAGATAGCCGCCGAGTTCGCGGGCCACGTCGCCGACGACGGTCAGCGCCTCGCCGAGTTGGTCGCCCAGCGCCTGCAACGCGGTGTCGTCGGTGGCCGTCAACGCCGACTTCGCCTGTCCCAGCCGGTCGTTGGCCGAGGCCGGGCCGTCGACGGCGGCCAGCGCTTCGTCGGCGTCGCCGGTCAGGGCCGCCCGCGCCCCGGCGGCCGCGGCACGCAGCGCGTCGAGCTCGGAGAGCCGGCGGATCTCGGTCGTGAGCGCGTCATCCTCCCCGGGACGCGGATCGACGGCGTCGATCTCCTGCAGCGCGAAGGTCAGCCGGTCGGCTTCCTGGGCCAGCTCCCGGGCGCGGTCGCGGCGGTCGGCGAGTTCGCGGCGCGCCGACAACCAGGCCTCCCGGGCACTGCGGTAGCGCTCCAGCCGAGCCCCGACCGCGGCGAACCGGTCCAGCGCCGCCCGCTGTTCGTCCGGGCGCATCAACCGCAGCTGATCGTTCTGGCCGTGCAGGGTCAACAGTCCGCCGGTGAACCCGCTCAGCGATTTGGCGGGTACACCGCGGCCGCCCAGGTAGGCCCGCGAAGGCCCGTCGCGGCTGACCGAGCGGGCCGCGATCACGCTGCCGTCCTCGTCGCGCTCGGCACCGGAGGCCTCCAGGATCTCGTCGATCTGCGCGGCCGGCGCCTCCGCCAGATCCGCGGTGCAGAACCGGCCTTCCACTACCGCGCGGGCGGCGCCGGAACGCACCCTGGTGGCGTCGGCGCGGGCGCCGCCGAGCAGGTGCAGCCCGGTGACGACCATGGTCTTGCCGGTACCGGTCTCCCCGGTCAGCACGGTCAGGCCGCGGTCGAACTCGGCGGTCGCCGAGCTGATCGCGCCCAGGGACTCGATGCGGATCTCGGTCAACAACGCGACGGCACCACTACTGTCCGCGCCAGCCGGTCACCGGCAGCCGGAATTTGCGCACCAGCCGGTCGGTGAACGGGGATCGGCCCAACCGTGCCCACTTGACCGGCGTGACGCCACGTTGCACCTCGAGACGCCCGCCGGCGGGCACCAGCATCTTGCGGCGGCCGTCGCAGAACACCAGCGCGTTGTGGCCGTCGCTTTCGACCTCGATCGCGATCGTCGAGTCGGGGCTGGTCACCATCGGCCGGGCGAACAGCGCGTGCGCGTTGTTGGGCACCACCAGGATGGCGTCCAGGTCGGGCCAGAGCACCGGCCCGCCAGCGGAGAACGCGTACGCGGTGGATCCGGTCGGGGTCGACACCAGGACGCCGTCGCAGCCGAAGGTCGATACCGGCCTGCCGTCCACCTCGACGACGACGCCCAGCACGCCCAGCCGCGGGCCCTTCTCCATGCTGGCCTCGTTGAGCGCCCAGCCGCGGTCGATGATCGCGCCGTCTGCGCGCACCACCACGTCGAGCGTCATCCGGTCCTCCACCCGGTAGTCGCGGGCGATGATGTGGTCGAGCACCCGGTCGATGTGGTCGGCTTCGGCCTCGGCCAGAAAGCCGATCCGGCCGAGGTTGACGCCCAGCACCGGAATATCGGCGTTGCGGGCCAGTTCGGCGGCCCGCAGGAAGGTGCCGTCGCCGCCGAGCACCAGCACCAGTTCGCAGCCTTCCGCGGCCCGGTTGTCCGGATCCACCAGTTCGGGCTCGACGCCCAGGTCACGCACGTCGTCGGGGGCCAGGTGCAGCGCGCTCTTGTCGACGGCCTCGGCCGTCAGCACCCGCAGCCCGATGCCGTGGTCGTCGAGCACCTTCTCGACGCGACGGGCGGTGTCGGTGGCCTCCTCACGCCCGGTGTGCACCACCAGCAGAACGGTGCGCTGTCGGTTCCCGATAGTCACTGGGGGCCCTCCGCGACGGCATCCTGGACGGCTGCGCGCAGCGCGTCACCGCACAGCGGTGCGGCCGCGGCACGCAGATGCAAAAAGTATTCGACGTTGCCGGACGGTCCCGGCAGCGGGCTGGCGGTGACCGCGACGGTGCCCCACCCGAGTTCTTCGGCGCGGTGGGCCACCGACAGCACCGCGTCGGCACGCAGGCCCGGATCGGACACCACCCCGCCGGCACCGACCTGTTGGCGTCCCACCTCGAACTGCGGCTTCACCATCGGAACGATATCGGCGTCCGGTGACGCACAGCCAGCCAGCGCGGGCAACACGGTGGCCAGCGAGATGAACGACAGGTCGGCGACGATCAGGTCGGCGGGACCGCCGACCGCCTCCGGGGTCAGCCCGCGGACGTTGGTGCGTTCCACCACGACGACCCGCGGGTCGGTGCGCAGCGACCAGGCCAGCTGCCCGTAGCCGACGTCGACGGCGACCACCCGCGCGGCTCCCCGGTCGAGCAGCACCTCGGTGAATCCGCCGGTGGAGGCGCCCGCGTCCAGGCACTGCCGGTCGGTGACGGTGATCCCGAAGGTGTCCAGCGCACCGATCAGCTTGTGCGCCCCACGGGACACCCAGCTGCGTTCGCCGTCGTCGGCGACGGCCAGCGCGGCGTTCAGCGCCACGGCGGTGGCCGGCTTGACGGCGGGAATGCCGTCGATGGTGACTTTGCCGGCGCCGATCAACTCAGCGGCCTGCTGACGAGACCGCGCCAGTCCGCGCCGGACCAGCTCGGCGTCAACGCGGGCGCGCCGGGACATGGGTGCACTCAGCCCTTCTCCACCGACTCCAGTGCGGCCACCAGCAGCTGGTGGGCTTCTTCGAGCCGCTGCGCCAAGGCGTTGAGGTCGCTGTGCGCCGGCAATTCGGCCAACTCGGCTTCCCCGGGCAGCTCGGCCAGCAGCGCCGCGATGCGGTCCCGCACGTCATCAATCTCACTGTTCATGGCTGCCACCAACGCTAGTCGATACCCGTCACGGCCATTCGCCGAGCAGCGCCCACTGTTGCAGGGCCTGCTCGGCGGTGTCGTCTGCGGACTCGACGGTGAACGGGCGACCGGGCAGGTCGGCGTCGGCGACCGCCGAGGCCAGCGCACGCACGATCGACAGGCCGTCGCTGCCGTCCTCCTCGGGCTGCGCGGCGGCGACGGTGACCTTCGTGCCGTCCAGCGTGATCTGCCACTGCGGCTGCGGGCCGATCGCCGCCCGGTCGGCGTTCAGGTGCAGCGCCCGCAGGTCGTGGCCGATGTAGGTGGGGCGTTGCTCGGCGACGGCGCCGACGGCATCGCGCGCCGAGTTGACGCCGGTGAGCACCATCAGGCTGGGCAGCGCGGCGGCGTTGGCGGCGGCGATGTCGGTGTCGAGCCGGTCACCGACCACCAGCGGGGCGTAGAACTCGCCGCGGGTCAGCGCCTCGGTGAGCAGCGCCGGTCCCGGCTTGCCGGCCACCTGCGGTTCGGCGTCGGTCGCGGCGCGCAGCGCGGCCACCATCGACCCGTTGCCGGGCAGCAGACCGCGCTCGGACGGCAGCGTCTTGTCGACGTTGGTCGTCATCCACACCGCGCCGGCCCGGATCGCCAGCGCCGCCTCGGCCAGGTCGGCCCAGGCCGTCTCGGTGGACAGGCCCTGCACCACCGCGGCGGGTTCGTCGGACGCCTGCCGCACCGGTTCCAAACCGGCGGCGGCGATTTCGGCCGCCAGCGACTCGGTGCCCACCACCAGCACCCGCGCCCCGGCGGGAAGCTGCTCGGCCAGCAGGTGCGCGGCGATCTGGGCGCTGGTGGCGACATGGGCGGCGTCGACGCTGAAACCCAGGTCGCTCAGATGAGCGGCCACCTCGGCCGCGCTGCGCGACGAGTTGTTGGTGATGAACACCGCCCGGCCCTGCAACGCTGCCACGGTGTCGACGGCGCCGTCGGTGGGCTCACCGCCGCGGAACACCGTGCCGTCGAGATCCAATAGCACACAGTCGTATTCGTCGGCCAGCGTGGCCGCACCGCCCAGCTCGGCGATCCGCTCCTCGGCGTCGGTGACCCCGTCGGTGTCGGCGGCCGCGGCCCGCAGGAACCATTCCAGTGCCTCGGCGTCGCGGCCGAGGGCCACCAGGGTCTCGGCGTGCGCGTAATGCAACCGGGCCACCGTCGACCCGGTGCGTTCGGGATCGGTCGACGCCGCCGACAGCACCGTCAGAGCCTGCTCCAGCTGGCCCAGGTCGGCTCGGGCGCCGGCGATGACGATGCGCAGCTCGTCGGCCTCGTCGCCCTCCAGTTCAGCGGCTTCGGGGCCGGCGGCCAGCTCAATCGCCCGCTGCGGCCGGCCCAGACCGCGTTCGCAGTCGGCGATCAGCGGCAGCAGCGCCGACTTGCTGCCCATCCGGCGGGCCGCACGCAGCTCGGACAGCGCCTGACCCCAGTCCCCGCAGTGGTAGGCCGCGATGCCGACCGCTTCACGCACGGCGGTGATCCGCGTCGAGCGGGACCGGGCCGCCCGGGCATGCCGCAGCGCCGCCTGCGGGTCATCGTCGAGCAGCATGCCGGCGGCCACCAGGTGACAGGCGACGCCGTCGGCGGTGGCCCGGCTCAGCGTGCTCAGTTCCCGGCGGACATCCGGCGCCAGCTGCTTGGGCTCGATTCCGGCGGGCAGCGGTGGATCGTCATAGCGGGCAACGGGTTCCTCGCGTGACGGCCGCGGTGACCGGGGTGCGCCGCCGTGGTCTCGCCGCGGCGCCCCGCCGTGGTCTCGCCGCGGCTGAGGGCGCCGATCGCGCTCCGGGCCGGAATCCCGGGGTGTGCGGCGCTGGTCACCGGCTCCCCGTGACGAGCCGCTTCCCAGCGGGCCGGGCCGGCCCCGCCGCCGGGCGTCCCCGGCGCCCCTACCGCCGCGCGGCCCGCCGCCGCCTTTGCCGTGTTCGGCCACCTCGCGCCTTCCGGTTGAATCAGTGCTCCCGAAAAGGATACGGCGGTCTTCGCTGACTTCATAAACGGTCGCATTCACGCCATTCGTTCCGGATGCCACAACAAATGCCTGTGGCCCCCAATTAATTTGGGGGCCACAGGACTTTATGTTGTGTTCGGCGGTGTCCTACTTTTCCGCCCGGGTGGGCAGTATCAT